>NZ_JBMNDO010000097.1:0-30461 GCF_052542855.1 Streptomyces sp. SAS_281 | reverse complement strand
CCCCCGTCGCCGGGGGTGCGGCCCTCTCGCCGTACTGCCGCCGATCCCTACTTGCGGATCAGGCTGCGCAGCACGTACTGCAGGATGCCGCCGTTGCGGTAGTAGTCCGCCTCACCGGGGGTGTCGATGCGGACGACGCCGTCGAACTCGACCCCGGTGTCGGTGGTGACCTTGACCGTGCGCGGGGTCGTGCCGTCGTTCAGCTCGGTCACGCCGGTGACGGAGAAGGTCTCCTCGCCGGTGAGGCCGAGGGTCTCGGCGGTCTGGCCCTCCGGGAACTGGAGCGGCAGGACGCCCATGCCGATGAGGTTCGAGCGGTGGATGCGCTCGTAGGACTCGGCGATGACGGCCTTGACGCCGAGGAGCGCGGTGCCCTTGGCCGCCCAGTCGCGGGACGAGCCGGAGCCGTACTCCTTGCCGGCCAGGATGACCAGCGGGGTGCCGGCGGCCTGGTAGTTCTGCGAGGCGTCGTAAATGAACGACACCGGACCGCCGTCCTGGGTGAAGTCGCGGGTGAAGCCGCCCTCGGTGCCCGGCGCGATCTGGTTGCGCAGGCGGATGTTGGCGAACGTGCCGCGGATCATGACCTCGTGGTTGCCACGGCGCGAGCCGTAGGAGTTGAAGTCACGGCGCTCGATGCCGTGCTCCGTGAGGTACTGGCCGGCCGGGGTGTCGGCCTTGATCGCACCGGCCGGGGAGATGTGGTCGGTGGTGACCGAGTCGCCCAGCTTGGCGAGGACCCGGGCGCCGGTGATGTCCTCGACCGGCGAGGTCTCCATGGTCATGCCCTCGAAGTACGGCGGCTTGCGCACGTAGGTGGACTCGGAGTCCCACTCGAAGGTGTTGCCGGTCGGGATGGACAGCGCCTGCCACTGGGCGTCGCCCGCGAAGACGTCCTGGTAGGACTTGTTGAACATGTCCTCGCCGATGGCGTTCGCCACGACGTCGTTGACCTCGGCCTCGGAGGGCCAGATGTCGGCCAGGTGGACGGGCTTGCCGTCCTGGTCGACGCCGAGCGCGTCCTTGGTGATGTCCACCTTCATCGAACCGGCGATGGCGTACGCGACGACCAGCGGCGGGGACGCCAGGTAGTTCATCTTGACGTCGGGGTTGATCCGGCCCTCGAAGTTGCGGTTGCCGGAGAGCACCGAGGTCACGGCCAGGTCGTGCTCGTTGACCGCCTTGGAGACCTCCTCCGGCAGCGGGCCGGAGTTGCCGATGCAGGTGGTGCAGCCGTAGCCGACGAGGTTGAAGCCGACCTTGTCGAGGTACGGGGTCAGGCCCGCCTTGTCGAAGTAGTCGGTGACGACCTTCGAGCCCGGGGCGAGGGTGGTCTTGACCCACGGCTTGCGGGTCAGGCCCTTCTCGACCGCCTTCTTCGCCACGAGCGCCGCGGCGACCATGACGTACGGGTTCGAGGTGTTGGTGCAGGAGGTGATCGCGGCGACGGTGACGGCGCCGTGGTCCAGCTCGTACGTGGAGCCGTCGGGGGCGGTGACCGTGACCGGGTTCGTCGGGCCGGCGGCGCCGATGGCCGGGGAGTCGGAGGCCGGGAAGGACTCCTTGCCCGCCTCGTCCACGCAGTCCACGTAGTTGCGGACGTCCTGGGCGAACTGGGCCTTGGCGTTGGCGAGGACGATGCGGTCCTGCGGGCGCTTCGGGCCGGCGATGGAGGGGACGACCGTGGAGAGGTCGAGCTCCAGCTTCTCGGAGAAGTCGGGCTCGGCGGCCGGGTCCAGCCAGAGGCCCTGCTCCTTGGCGTACGCCTCGACCAGGGCGACCTGCTGGGCGTCGCGGCCGGTCAGGCGCAGGTAGTTGAGGGTCTCCTCGTCGATCGGGAAGATCGCGGCGGTGGAGCCGAACTCCGGCGACATGTTGCCGATGGTGGCGCGGTTGGCGAGCGAGGTGGCGGCGACGCCCTCACCGTAGAACTCCACGAACTTGCCGACGACGCCGTGCTTGCGCAGCATCTCGGTGATGGTCAGCACCAGGTCGGTGGCGGTGGTGCCGGCCGGGAGCTCGCCGGTCAGCTTGAAGCCGACGACGCGCGGGATGAGCATGGAGACCGGCTGGCCGAGCATCGCTGCCTCGGCCTCGATGCCGCCGACGCCCCAGCCCAGCACGCCGAGGCCGTTGACCATGGTGGTGTGCGAGTCGGTGCCGACGAGGGTGTCGGGGTACGCCTGGCCGTTGCGGACCATGACCGTACGGGCCAGGTGCTCGATGTTGACCTGGTGGACGATGCCGGTGCCCGGCGGGACGACCTTGAACTCGCTGAACGCGGTCTGGCCCCAGCGCAGGAACTGGTAGCGCTCCTTGTTGCGGCCGTACTCCAGCTCGACGTTCTGGCCGAAGGCTTCCTTCGTGCCGAACTTGTCGGCGATGACGGAGTGGTCGATGACCAGCTCGGCCGGGGCGAGCGGGTTGATCCGCTCCGGGTCGCCGCCGAGCTCCTTGACGGCCTCACGCATGGTCGCGAGGTCCACGACGCAGGGCACACCGGTGAAGTCCTGCATGATCACGCGAGCCGGCGTGAACTGGATCTCCTGGCTGGGCTGCGCCTGGGAGTCCCAGCCGCCGAGCGCGCGGATGTGGTCGGCGGTGATGTTCGCGCCGTCCTCCGTGCGGAGCAGGTTCTCCAGCAGCACCTTCAGGCTGTAGGGGAGGCGCGCGGAGCCCTCGACCTTGTCCAGCTTGAAGATCTCGTACGACTCGTCGCCCACGCGCAGCGTGCTGCGGGCGTCGAAGCTGTTCGCCGACACGACAGTCTCCTTCATCAATGTGCGCGTAACTCCGCGCCGCGCCTCACCACGGCGGGCGCCGCGTGGTGCCGCCTCGGACCACCGGACCATCCGCTAAGGTAAGGCTTAGTTAGGTAACCCTTACCTCCGGCGGCCCGCTGTGCGCCTTCGGCATATATCTCGATGTCGAGATAACTCTAGTACATGACCGCGGAAGGGTCATGTCCGGGCGCCCCCCGGCGGCGGCGTGGCGCGCGTGCGACGGCGGATCAGCTCCTTGCCCTCCTCGGGCAGCGCGTCCGCCACCGCGAGGAGCGGCAGCAGCTCCGGCTCCAGGGTCATGGCCCGGAACTCCAGCGCGACGGTCACCTCGTGGGCGGGCCGGTGCACGACCGTCAGCCGGTCGCCGGAGCGGATCTCGCCGGGCTCGATCACCCGGAGGTACGCACCGGGCAGGGCCGCCCGGGTGAACCGCTCGATCCAGCCTGCCCGCTCCAGCCAGCCCTGGAACGTCGCACACGGTATCCGCGCGCACGACACCTCCAGGACGACGTCGGGCCCGATCCGCCAGCGCTCCCCGATCAGGGCGCCGTTGACGTCCACGCCGAGGGTGGTCAGGTTCTCGCCGAACACCCCGGGGGCGAGCGGCCGGCCCAGCTCGGCCTCCCATCCGTCCAGGTCCTCGCGCGCGTAGGCGTAGACGGCCTGGTCGGTGCCGCCGTGATGCCGCACGTCGTAGGCGCGGTCACCGGCCAGCCCGACGGCGCCGGTGCCCTTGGGCCCGGGGGCGCTCACCGCGACCGGCCCGTCCACGGGCCGCTTGTCGATGCCGGTCGCGCCGATCCCCTTCCAGGGGTTGGGGCGCGGACGGCCGATGTTGACGGAGAGCACGTGCGTGCCGGCGGAATCCATGAGGCGGGACCCTACGAGCGACGGGCCCCGGCCGCGAGGGAGTTTCCGGCACCGCCCTTCACTCCCCCGCCCCCTCCGGCACACCACTCTCACCCGAACGGCACACCCCCACACGAGTGCGATCTCATATCTGAGATAGCCTTTCGCTATGTCAGATGACTACCTCGTACGTATCGGCAAGCTCATCCGTGACGCCCGTCAGCACCGGGGCTGGACGCAGAGCCAGCTCGCCGAGGCGCTCGGCACCAGCCAGAGCGCGGTGAACCGCATCGAGCGCGGCAATCAAAACATCAGCCTTGAGATGATCGCCCGCATCGGTGAAGCACTCGACAGCGAAATCGTCTCGCTCGGCTACGCCGGCCCCATGCATCTGCGCGTGGTCGGCGGGCGCCGCCTCTCCGGCGCCATCGACGTCAAGACCAGCAAGAACGCCTGCGTGGCGCTGCTGTGCGCGTCGCTGCTCAACAAGGGCCGTACGGTGCTGCGTCGCGTGGCCCGTATCGAGGAGGTCTACCGCCTCCTCGAAGTGCTCAACTCCATCGGCGTGCGCGCCCGCTGGATCAACGACGGAACCGACCTGGAGATCGTGCCGCCGGCCCGGCTCGACATGGACGCGATCGACGCGGACGCCGCTCGCCGCACGCGCTCCATCATCATGTTCCTCGGCCCGCTGCTGCACCGCATGGACGCGTTCAAGCTGCCGTACGCGGGCGGCTGCGACCTCGGTACGCGCACGATCGAGCCGCACATGATCGCGCTCCGCCGCTTCGGCCTGGACATCGCCGCCACCGAGGGGATCTACCACGCCCGGGTGGACCACTCGGTCACGCCCGGCCGCCCGATCGTCCTGACCGAGCGCGGCGACACGGTGACCGAGAACGCCCTGCTGGCCGCCGCCCGCCACGACGGCACCACGGTCATCCGGAACGCCTCCTCCAACTACATGGTCCAGGACCTCTGCTTCTTCCTGGAGGCGCTTGGCGTACGCGTGGACGGCGTCGGCACGACGACCCTCACGGTGCACGGCATCCCCGACATCGACGTGGACGTGGACTACTCCCCCTCCGAGGACCCGGTCGAGGCGATGAGCCTGCTGGCCGCCGCCGTCGTCACGGAGTCCGAGCTGACGATCCGCCGGGTACCCATCGAGTTCCTGGAGATCGAGCTCGCGGTCCTGGAGGAGATGGGCGTCGACTGCGACCGCACCGCGGAGTACGCGGCGGACAACGGCCGCACCCGCCTGGTCGACCTGACGGTCCGCCCCTCCAAACTGGAGGCGCCGATCGACAAGATCCACCCGATGCCGTTCCCCGGCCTCAACATCGACAACGTCCCCTTCTTCGCGGCCATCGCGGCCACGGCCCACGGCCAGACCCTGATCCACGACTGGGTCTACGACAACCGCGCGATCTACCTCACCGACCTCAACCGCCTCGGCGGCCGCCTCCAGCTCCTGGACCCCCACCGCGTCCTGGTCGAGGGCCCCACCCGCTGGCGCGCCGCCGAAATGATGTGCCCCCCGGCCCTGCGCCCGGCGGTGGTCGTCCTCCTCGCGATGATGGCGGCGGAGGGCACATCGGTCCTGCGCAACGTGTACGTGATCAACCGCGGCTACGAGGAGCTGGCGGAGCGGCTGAACTCGGTGGGGGCGCAGATCGAGATCTTCCGCGACATCTGACCGGCGGGAGTGTCGTGCCCCTAGGAGATGAGAGGCACGACACCCCTAGATGCCTGCTGACCTGCTGTTACACACTTGCGAGGCCCTCCATTGATCATCACTGCTTTTCATCACCTTGTGCAACATGAGTGCAAGATGATCTTGAATTGGTGACGAGGCGTCAGAGATATCCGAGTGCCCGTCAGCCTTCACGGAGAGTGCTCGCCACAGGGGTCGGCGACCTGCTGACCGAGGCGCCCGCCGACAGCATCCGCGACACCCCTGCCCGGGAGCACGTCGAGACGAGCAGTGAAATGCGCGCTGCCGCCGTCGAGCCTGCCGGCGGGATGGGAGGGCGGACGCCTACGTCAAGGCTGGCAAGGCCATGAAGGACACCAGCGCGGACATGTCCGTCAAGTACAAGGAGACGGCGCGGGGCGGGCTCGCGGTGAACATCATTGAGTGCTAGGCGGGACGGGGTCTGACCAGTGCGTTTGTATCTTTCAGTGCTGTCAGGGCCTTCCCTGCTTACGCGGCGGAAAGTCCCCGGAAACGCCCTGGGACAGACGTGAAAGTCCCTGGGATGTCCCTGCCTCAGCGTGCTCTCGGCGGCACACCGAACGGCTTGGTGGGTGCCCGCCTCCAACCTCGGTGGCTGAGGCAGGCACACCGCCCTTCCTCTGAATCGCCGACGGCGCTGAACCCGAGACCGACGCATCGCGGGCTCTTGAGCGGTCAGGCTGTCCGGTGGCGACTCGTGCTACGGGGTGTCGTCGTGACACGTCGGACCGCATAGGAGCAACCTCCACTCTGCGTTTCTGGGGCATCCGCGGAGACGCTTCTGGAACGGCTCCAATGCATGGGCTGGATCAGGCAAGATTGGTCCATCATGAATGATGCGGTGGTTGCACCAGGCCAGCTGGTAAAGGTGCGCGGGGAGCATTGGGTCGTCGCCCGCGTGGACGAAAGCCGTCAGCCAGTCGACGAGCTCGCTGCGGCACGTCTTCCGGGGCGGACGCTCGTGACTCTGACCAACGTCTCGGGCGACGACGTGGGCGACAGCCTGACCGTCGTATGGGAGATGGAGCCAGGCCGTCAGCTGGTTTCATCGGAAGAGCTGCCCGAGGTTCAGGATGGGCGCTGGGATGATCCGCAGCGACTGGGAGCTTTCCTCGATGCTGCTCGGTGGGGCAGCGTGGCAAGTGCTGATACAGAAACTCTGCAGGCTCCGTTCCGGTCCGGAATCACCGTCTATCCACACCAGCTCGCCCCGGTCGCCAAGGCGCTGTCCATGCCGCGAGTGAACCTCCTGGTCGCCGATGACGTCGGCCTCGGCAAGACAATCGAGGCCGGCCTGGTCATCCAGGAGATGCTTCTCCGCCATCGCGCTCGTCGCGTGCTCGTCGTCTGTCCTGCGTCACTGACCGGCAAGTGGCAAGAAGAGATGAAGCAGCGTTTCGGCCTCGACTTCACGGTCCTGAGCTCGATGACTCTGCGGGACCTACGCCGTACTCATGGTCTGGGCCAGAACCCGTTCTCTGTCTTCCCGAGGCTCATCATCAGCCTGCAATGGTTGAGGAGCCCCATCGTTCGACGCCTGCTCGACGAGGTCCTCACAGAGGAAACAAGGCACCCGGGCTTCTTCGACCTGCTGGTAGTCGACGAGGTGCACCACTGCGCGCCGCCGGCGCCGCAGCGCGGCAAGGGATACGCAGTCGACAGCAAGCAGACGGAAGCCGTCAAGCGGGTCAGCGAGCACAGCCAGCATCGGGTGTTCCTCAGTGCGACCCCGCATAACGGGTACTCCAACTCCTGGCAGGCCCTGCTGGCGATGCTCGACCCGCAGCGCTTCACCCGTGGCATGACGCCCACAGAGTCTGCCCTTGAGGAAGTGATGGTGCGCCGCCTGAAGGATCAGATCAAAGACGACGAGGACAACGGCCTGTTCCAACCCCGGACGAATCGCGCCATCCCTGTGGCGTATTCACCCGCAGAGATCCAGGTCCAGCAGCTTCTTGAGGCGTACCGGACCGAGCGCCTGGGAGAGAACGCCACAGCGGTCAAGGCAAATGATCTCGTGACGTTGATGTTGAAGCGACGGCTGTTCTCGTCTCCTGCTGCATTCACACTCACACTCCGCAGTCACGCAACTGCAGCTGAAGGCTACGGCCAGGCCACGACCCCCGGCGACGACGACCTGGCCTGGCTCGACGAGGCAGCCGACTGGGATCAGGAGACGGAGGACGACGAGCCTGGCAGTGTTGGTGAGCTGGAACTTCTGACCCGGATCGCAAACAGCACCGGTCCCCTTGGGGGGAACTCCCGCACCACACTCGAGGAGCTGCTCGCTTGGGCGGATGTTCACGGCCAGAAGACCGACAGCAAGGCCGAAGGGCTGGTCGCCGAGATCCAGCGCGTCCTGACCGCGGATCCGAGCGACCGAGTGATCGTTTTCACGGAATTTCGTGACACCCAGACCTACCTCGCGGACATCCTCAACGCGCGTGGGCTTGGCGGCGACAAGCTGGAGCTGCTGTATGGCGGCATGGATCCGAAGCGTCGGGATGCCGTCAAGCTTGCGTTTCAGGCAGCGCCGCACCGGACACCCGTGCGCATCCTTCTCGCGACCGACTCTGCGAGCGAAGGCATCGACCTGCAGAACTACTGTCACCGGATCATCAACTACGACATCCCGTTCAACCCGAACCGGCTGGAGCAGCGAATCGGACGGGTGGACAGGCACGGCCAGCGGTTCCCCGTGGACGTTGCACACTTCGTTGGTACCGACTGGGAGAGCGCCGAAGCCAAGTCATTCAAGGGTGACCTGGAGTTCCTGTCTCGAGTGGCCGTGAAGGTCGCCACAGAGCGTGCCGATCTAGGCAGCATCAACCCAGTTCTCGCAGCTGCTGTGGAAGCTCAGCTGCTTGGTCGCCCCATGCTCGTGGACCCACTTGAGGTGAAGCAGAAACCGTCGGCGAGCATGCTGAAGGCCGAGCAAGATGTCCGCGCACACACCCAGCGGCTTCGGAAGCAGCTATCGCGCAGTGAACGACGGCTTCACGTATCTCCGGTGAACGTACGACGCGTCGTCGACGTAGGACTGGCGATGGCTGAGCAGCAGCCTCTGATCGATCTCTCCGGCGGGCAGGTGGAGGTCCCCGACCTCAAGCGTGGCTGGGAGCGCACTGTCACTGGTCTCGAAGATCCGTTGGACCATGTACGGCGCCCTGTGGTGTTCGACGGCACCCTGCTCGAGGGGCGCGACGATAGTGCTGTCCACGCACATCTTGAGCATCCGCTCGTCTCTCAGTGCGCTCGGCTGCTGCGCTCCGCCATGTGGCAAGGCCACTCCAAACTGCACCGCGTCTCCGCGGTGACCGTCACACTGCCCGAGGACTGCGGCATAACCGACGTGTTGGCTGTCGCCTACGCACGCCTGGTCGTCGTGGGTGCAGACGGCCGCCGTCTGCACGAGGAGATCATGCCCGTAGCGCGGGCGGTGCCAGCCTCGGGCCGCTCACGCGCAGTAGACCTCGGCCAGCTCAGGAAGAATCCCCGCGAGGACGACATCAAGGCGAGGCTGCGGCGTGCGCTCGAAGACGGCTTCGCTCCCGACGCCTGCCGGGAGGCGCCAGCGGCAGCTCTCGCCCTCGTGACCGAGGCATGGCCAACACTGGCCGAACGATTCGCTAAGGATGTACGGGAGGCTGCTCGCGCCCGACTCGCCGACCTTGAGACCGCACTTACGGATCGCCAAGTGAAGGAAGTTGAGCGAGTGAACGCCACGCTCAGTCAACTCGAGGAATCGTTGCAGCGACTGCTCGCCGAACCATCCCGGGCATTCGTCCAACTGTCGATCGATGAGTTGCAGCAAGTCGAGCAGGATCAGATCGAGCGGGATGTTGAAGCGATCAGAGCTCGGCTCGATAGCCTGCCAGGCGAGCGCAGGCGAGACGTAGCAGAGGTAGAGCGGCGTTACGCCGGCCTCCGCGAGCTCGTGTTTCCGTTCGCTGTGGCCGTATGCGTGCCCGAGGGCTGGGAGGAAAACTGATGGCTCCCCGTCGGAAGAAGTCCGCCAGCACCGGAGTCACCGAGGAAATCCGCGCCCGGCATGCCTGGCTGGAGCTCCTCCAGACCTCCGGGCCCTTTCTCGCCTTGCCCGTCGTCCATGAGGCGTTGCCGAATGGCTTGACAGAGGTGCCCAAGGAAACGCGCGCGCTCATGCGCGTTCGCGTAGAACAGATGATGAGCGATGGTGGCGTGAGTCGACGCGATGTCGTTCACGCTGTGCTGCACAACGCCCTGGACTGGCAGGACAGCCTTCTCCTCGATGATGGCATTCCGGCCTCTCTCGCCGTTGCCCAGGCCGGTCTTGGAACCCCACTCCGTCCGGATTTCGCCTTCCGCGCCGACGTAGTCGGCAGGGATGAGCAGGATACGGATGGAGAGGACGACGAAGACACTGCAGAGGAGGAGGCCGACGGCGAAGAAGCTGATGCCAAGAGCATTGGTGCAGCCGACGGCCTAGAGGACGAAGACCTTAACAATCCCTGGAAGTTGCTCGGCACTCATTTGCCTTGGGGTCAGCATCCACTTGATTCAAGAGGCGGTGCCTCAAGCCCTGTTGACCGCCTGGCGGCTCTATTGCGTGCCCGCAGGGTGCCCATCGGTGTAGCGACCGACGGGCGGTGGTGGGCCGTCGTCTGGGCGCCGATCGGGGGTTCTACTGGCGTCGGCATCTGGGATGCGTCGCTGTTCAGCGCCGAACCAGACCTCTTCGCCGCCTTCGTCGACTTCCTCGGTCGCTTCCGCTTCCTGAACGCGGAACTCGACAAGACTCTCCCTCGCCTCCTGCGCGCCAGCCTGTCACGGCAAGAGGAAGTCACCGAGACTCTAGGCAGGCAGGTACGGGACGCAGTCGAACTACTGGTCGCCAGGTTTGATCAACTCGACCGAGACAGCGAAGGCGACCTGCTCCGAGACGTGAGCGACGACGACTTTTACTCCGGTGTCGTCACAGTGATGATGCGCGTGGTCTTCCTCCTCTTCGCCGAAGAGCGCCGTCTGCTCCCTAGTGATGACGACCTCTACGCCAGCGGGTACTCCGTCGGCTACCTGGTCGAGCAACTGCGTACACGCGCAAAGTACGCAGGTCAGCAGGCCCTGGCCCACCGGACCGCGGCATGGCACCGGCTGCTTGCGGTGACCCGTGCCATTCACGCAGGCGTTGCGCATGAGGATCTGCGAATGCCAGCCTATGGTGGAGAGCTCTTCGACCCGGATCGCTACCCGTGGCTGGAGGGCCGCGCTGCGGCAGCCGAGGGAACCACACCGAGCCACATGGACGCGGAGCCCCCTGCGGTGGACGACTTGACGGTTCTCAAGATGCTTGAGGCCGTTCAGTTCGTGACGATCGATGGCGCGACCCGACAGCTGACTTTCCGCTCCCTCGACGTCGAGCAGATCGGCTACGTGTACGAGGGTCTCCTCGAACTCGAAGTACGCACCGCCGAGGAAACGATGGTTGGACTCGCTCGCCCCGCGAAGTGGCCCAGCATCAAGCGTGCCGAGGTCAAGCAGCTCACTTGTGAAGTGCCGTTGGCCGACGCCATTTCCAAGCGCGCCGAGTTGGACGATGCCAAGTTCGCCAGCTGGTTGAGCGAGTACAGCGTTTGGAAGGCTCAGAAGATCCAGACTGAGCTGGCTAAGGCTGTTACGAGTGATCAGCTGGACGACCTGGGCCGCGTGGTCGGATCAGGCACCCAGGACTTCGCCCACTCTGAATCGCTATTGCCAGTGATAAGGCTCGACCACCGCGGCCGGCCGGCAGTCACCCCGAAGGGAGGCCGTTACGTCACGCGCTCGTCGCGACGTGCGTCCTCTGGAACGCACTACACCCCGCGCCGCTTGGCGGAAGAGGTCGTCAAGCACGCGCTGGATCCGTTGGTCCACCGTCCCGGCCCGCTGCAAACGGGTGACGAGGATGCCTGGGAGCTTCGTCCCTCGGCGGAGATCCTCACGCTACGCGTAGCGGACATCGCGATGGGTTCCGGCGCATTCCTTGTGGCCGCGTGTAGGTATCTCGCGGGTAAGTTGGTCCGGGCCTGGGAGTTGGAGGGACGACGGGACGCTCTACTCGCCGCAGAAACTCGCTACGGCAATCGTCTAGCTTCGGACAGCGAAGTTGACGCCGTCCAGCTGGAGGCCCGCCGTCTGGTGGCGGAGCGCTGCCTCTACGGCGTGGACATCAACCCACTGGCAGTGTCCATGGCCAAGCTCTCCATGTGGCTGATCACTATGGATCGCGAGCGCCCCTTTGGCTTCCTCGACGACCGTTTCACAGCTGGGGACTCCCTTCTAGGTCTGACCAGCTTCGCGCAGCTTGAGGTCATGCACATTGACCCGGCTGCTGGCCGGCGGTTGAAGCGAGACACCATGGACTTCTCCGAGGAATGGCGAGCGGTGGTACAGAAGGCGGCAACTTTGAGGCGCCGTATCACCACGACACCAGCTGTAACTATCCGCGATGTTGAGCACAAAGCGCGCCTGCTCGACCAGTCCCGAGAGGTCGAGTCATCGTTGTCAGTTATCGCTGACGCTCTGACTGGCATCGGACTCAAGGGCGCTCAGGTCACGGGCAAGAAGAGAGATAACCTCTTCGTCCAGCTAGCATTCACACTTGCGACAACGGGGAAAGACAGCACCTCGCTCCGCTCTCAAGCTGAAACAGACTTGTTCGGTGGACAACCAGCTGGCACTAGCAGCCGCACTCCACTCCACTGGCCGCTCGCCTTTCCCGAGGTCTTCGGAGACACTGCCTCTCCAGGATTTGATGCAATTGTCGGAAATCCTCCTTTCCTGGGAGGGAAGAAGATCTCGGCCCCACTAGGGGGCGATTACCTGAAATGGCTTCAACAGTGGGATGGGAACGGAGTAAGCGGCAGTGCAGATCTAGCTACGCGATTCGTCTTGCGCGCCGAGAAGCTGCTCAATAGGCGCGGCCAACTGGGCCTCGTGACCAATAACAGCGTGACGGAGAACGTCTCCCTCAAAGTCGGACTGGAACAGGCGACAAGAAGCCTACACCTCTGGCGCGGCGTGTCCGGCCACCCGTGGCCAACGAAGAGCGCGAACCTTCAGATTGTGGAGTTCTGGGCAAGTAGAGAAAAGCCCGGCAGAGGCGCCTCACTGTGGCTCGACGGCGAACAGGTTCCAGCAATCGGACCAGATCTCGAAGTACCCACGACCATCCCAGGCCGGCCTGTCGTGCTGCGTGAGAACGAAAACCTGGCGTTCCAGGGGTCGAATATTGTTGGAATCGGCTTCACGCTCACAGAAGACGAGCGAAACGATCTAATCACAAAGAATCCACGAAACGCGGAGGTAATTCAACCTTACACAATCGGTAAGGACCTGAGCCAGCGAAGAGACTGCTCCTCAAGCCGCCAGGTGATTAACTTCAACAACTGGCCTCTCGAGAAGGCCGAGGAGTACCCAGAGTTGCTCGAAAGGGTACGCCAACTAGTCAAGCCGAAGCGCGATCAGAGCAATCGTAAACAGTATCGCGAGAATTGGTGGCGGTTCGCCGAGCGGGCAATTGATCTTTACGAAGCGATCGAAAATCTCGAATGCGTGCTAGCCATGTCGCAGGTCGGCAACACACTCATGCCCGCCCGAGTGGAGACTGGTCCTGTATTTGGTCACGCATGCGTAGTATTCGCCTTGGATGATTTCGCACATCTGGCCTTGCTCTCCTCAAGTGCACATAGCGCTTGGGTCATGCGGTATACATCCACCATGCGAACCGATATTCGGTACAGCAGCAACGCTGTATTTCTGACCTTGCCCCGCCCTCGCGCTCACGAACGTCCAGTCGAGTGGGCCCGCTTGGAGCATCTCGGTAAGCAGTTGGACACGACCCGCCGAGCACTGATGCTCTCTCGAGGCTGGGGCATGACTACCGCCTACAACAAGGTTCGCGACTCCGCAGTCGCCGACCCAGAGGTCGTCGCTCTACGAGACCTGCACACGGAGATCGACCACGCGGTTTTGGCTGCCTACGGCTGGACGGATCTTGACCCCAAAGTCGGCTTCCACGAAACCAAGATCGGTGTTCGCTGGACCATGGAGCGGGACGTCAGGTACGAGGTAATCGATCGTCTGCGGACACTCAACCAGGAGCGCTTCAACGCGCAGCCCAAGTAACCGACGCCAACAAGCAGGCCGGCTGTCAGACCCATCCCATAGCATCGGATGCGTGAGTGGATCGAGCGGCACACAAGGCAGCGGGAAGAGCACCACCGAGGTGACGTCGTTCCAGGTCAGAGGCGACCTGGAACGATTCCTCGAGCGTGATCTACACGGCCCCTGGGATGGCGATCACGAGGAGCTGCTTGCCGGCACCAGCCCTGCCGAGCAGTATCTCCTGGGTCGACTGGTGCCACGGCTTGCCCCTGCGCAGGATCCCGCCCCCGGGTCGCGGCTGCCTCGGAATTCCAGTGCTGACGGCCTCGCGCTGCTCGATGATCCTGCCCTCCGTGATGATCTAGGTGACGATGAGGACGATGACGAGGAGGGCTCCGAGGCTGTAGCTCGGGCCGGCCGCATGGCGGCCTCGGCCATAGGTGTCTCGTTCCGCGTCTCCGACGATGTCGATATCGTGCTGGTGCGCGCAGCCTGGGGCCGCTATCAGCGATCGAAGTCTGAGCACCAGCAGACCGATCTCGGCAACCCGCGGACGGTCTGGGTGCGGCATCCTGCGGGCGGGGCCGTAGAGATCCCAGTCGACAAGGAAGCCCAGGATCAGCGCATCCCCGACCCGAATCAGGATCAGGTCCTTCTGCGCTACACAGTCCGGCACCGGCGGGGGCAGCGGGTTGTCGATGTCTCGCTCATCAACGCCCAAACCGAGACCGCCACGGCGAAGGACGAGACGAGGCTCTACCAGGTCCAGTTGACTGCGACGGCCCTCGACGGACATGCAGCGATCTTCGTCGCTCAGAACGATCCTGAGCTTGGGGTTAGGCCTGCCGCTAGCGACGACGAGAAGCTCCATCTGGCTCTCCTCTATCGGGAGAGGCGGCAGTTCGCCCACGGGCGACAGTGCTCTGCAGAGGCGAAGGTGCGTCCTGGGGAGAAGAGGGCGCACGAGATCAGGACCACCTGCTTTCCCGAGGCAGAGGTACCGCTGATCCAGGCCGCCGACATTCGGGATCTCCCCGGTGTCGAGCTGGACATGGAGGCTCTCGGCAAGCAGGACCTCGCGCGCGACGGCCTCGTTAGCGCGCTTAGCCCGCTCGTTACGGGCTATCGCGAGTGGCTCGCGCTCCAGGAAGAGCGGATCGCCACAGACGCAGAGGTCGGGCTATACGAACCGTCCGGCACCCGGGCCCTACGCGACGCCCACGACATGGCCGACCGGTTGGAGCGTGCGATTCAGCTGCTCCATGACAACGGTCTTGCCCGTGAAGCCTTCCGCTTCGCCAACCAGGCCATGGCACTACAGCGTGTCCGCAGCGAGTTGGTTCGCGCCCGGGCAGCTGACCCAGACGCTAAGACCGCAACACTCCTGCGCAAGCTCAATAGGCCGGAGAACCGCAGCTGGCGTCCATTCCAGCTGGCGTTCCTCCTCCTCTGTCTACCTGGGCTGACCGACCCTGCCCACCCAGATGCTCATCGGAGCATCGATGACGGTGAAGTTCAGCTGCTCTTCTTCCCCACCGGTGGCGGCAAGACCGAAGCGTATCTGGGTTTGACGGCATACACCTTCGCTATCCGCCGGCTTCAGGGCGTCCAGGGTGACGGGGGCATGGCCCGGGACGGTGGTGATGGCGTCGCAGTACTCATGCGCTACACCCTCCGTCTTCTCACAGCTCAGCAGTTCCAAAGGGCTGCCGCGCTGGTCTGCGCCTGCGAGTGGCTGCGGCGCGAGCGGATTGCGGCCGGCGACACGCGTTGGGGCGATGTCCCGTTCCGCATCGGGCTGTGGGTTGGCAAGTCGGTAACACCCAATAGCTTTGAGGAAGCCAAGCGGCAGATCGACGACAACCGTAACCCTGATGGCCAACTCGGTGGACCCTTGCAGCTAGCGGCCTGCCCGTGGTGCGGAACGCCCCTCGCCCCGCACTGCCTTAGCACTTCCCAGATCCGGCGACGCACTATCCTGGCGTGCCCTGACCCCACGGCACAGTGCCCATTCACACCACGACACTCGCCGGACGAGGGCCTGCCCGTGGTGACCGTAGACGAAGAGATCTACCGGCTCACTCCAGCCCTCGTCATCGCCACCGTAGACAAGTTCGCGCAGCTGCCCTGGTCGGCTGCCACCGCAACCTTGTTCGGCCTCGCTGAGCAGCGCTGTGCACGACATGGTTGGCACAACCCGGATTTCGACAGCTTCTGTCGGAGTTATCACCCAGCGGCTCAGGGGCTGCCACGCGCCGTACTTCAGCCTGCGGTGCGCCCACGGCCGCCAGATCTGATCATCCAGGACGAACTCCACCTCATCAGTGACGCTCTCGGCTCCATGGTCGGGTTGTACGAGACTGTCGTAGACAAACTCGCCACTCGCGTCGTGAACGGGCGCGAAATCCGCCCCGTGGTCGTCGCCTCCACGGCGACCGTACGGCGTGCCCGTGACCAGGTTGAACAGGTCTTCGCGCGAGGCCTTGCGGTATTCCCTCCTCAGGTCCTCGACGCTGGAGAGACGTTCTTCTCCCGAGTCGCTTCCTCGAGCCCAGACACACCAGGGCGTCGCTATCGCGGCATCATGGCCCCGGGCGAGAGGCTGAAGGCAGTAGAAATCCGTGTGGCCGCGGCGATTTTGGAGCACGCTCAGTGCTTGTTCGACCGTCATGGTCTCGCAGCTGACCCATACATGACTTTGGTGGACTACTTCACCGCCACCAAAGAGCTTGCTGGGATGCGCCGACTGATCGACGACGACATCGCAGACCGCCTGCGGAGCAGCAGGGTCCGGACCAGGCGCAAACGTCCCACCGTGGCGGAGTTGACCAGTCGGATGCCGTCCAGCCGAATCGCTGGCTCCCTCGCGCAACTCGATGGTCGTTTCGATCCTGAGTTCGACTCCACCGATGCCATCAACGCATTGGTGGAGCTGCGGAAGGCAGATCCTGAGGCGGCGAAGGAGAAGGTGCGATCACGCCGTTCGTACCCAATCGATGTCCTGCTGGCGACCAGCATGCTGCAGGTCGGTGTGGACGTGCAGCGCCTCGGTCTGATGCTCGTGACGGGGCAGCCGAAGAACACGGCTGAGTACATCCAGGCAACGTCTCGTGTCGGTCGCGACAAGCGCCGCCCGGGGCTGGTGTTGACCATTTACAACTGGAGTCGACCCCGCGACCTCGCCCACTTCGAGACCTTCGAGTACGAGCACGCCACGTTCGGGATGCGTGTCGAAGGGCTGACGACCACACCGTTCAGCGAGCGCGCACTGGATCGCGGGCTGACGGCAATCATCGCAACCGCCTTGCGCCACTCGGGGACCGCGGCTCTGCCCAACCCTGCTGCTCACGATGTCGCGTTGTCGGGCCCATTTGCTTCGGCTCTCATCGACGCCGTCGCGGATCGTGCCGGCCGGGTGACGCATGACAAGGACGCCCCTGACCGGGTTCGCAAAGAGGTCCAGCACCGGCTGGACAGGTGGCACTCGCGACGGTCGCGTCTGCAGACTGGCCGACTGGGCTACGACGAGGGAGCAGACCTGGCTGGCCTTCTGAAAAAACCTGACTCAGGCCCTTGGGACTTGTGGTCGGCCCCGCGGAGCATGCGCGAGGTCGAACCACAGGTGGTTCTCCAGCTCGACCAGGAGGACCCGAGTCTCGATGAGGCACCCCTGTGGGACTACGACCGAAAGGGAGGCAACGCGTGAGCCCGCTGCTGACAAACAAGTCCGCCGGTGCCGAGGGGCCGGCCGTAGCGACCCGGATCGGTGAGGCTCGCCCCAGCCACCTCATGACCACCGCCGGCGTGGGAGCGGTCGTCGACCTGCCCGCGATGAGCGTCATGGTGCGCGGCCTGGACACATGGAACCCCATTTATCAGGCCGAGATCATCGAACCTCGGCTTCTGGAGAGGGTCCAGCGGGTGCTGGGGCCGCAAGTCCGGGCTCTACGCAAGGCCCCTTGGGACGCTAAGGAATCCGAGAACGCCTGGACCAGAGTAGGAGTACCAGTCACCCCGTTTCCTGGCTGGCTGCGCTGCCCAGCCTGTCATCGCCTAGGGCCACTTGGTGGGAGCGGCCAGTTCGAGCTGGTACACCGCTGGGGAAAACGGGCCGATCTGGCCAAGTACGTACACAAGCACTGCGACAAGCAGGGGCGCACCACGATCAACAAACGCCGCGCCTGCATCCCCGCCCGCTTCGTCGTGGTCTGCGAGGACGGGCACATCGACGACTTCCCGTTCGTCCCCTTCGTACACCGAAACGCCACCAAACCTTGCCACGGACCACGTCTGACTATGCGTGATGCGGCCTCAACCCTGGGCCCGCAGGTCACCGTCGTGTGTCTCGAATGTGACGAGCGCGGCAACATCATGGACGCCTCGGGACGAGACGGCTGGGAGAACCTCCCTCGTTGCAGGGGCCGGCATCCACACCTTCAGCAGTTCAGTCCCTGTGGCAAGAACCTGCGTCTCATGGTGCTCGGCGCCTCGAACCTCTGGTTCTCCGTGTCAGCGTCGGCGCTGCACCTGCCCAGCGGAAAGTCCGTCCCCGAGCTCGTCGCGAAAAATTGGGAGATTCTCAGCGCCCAACCGTCGCCGGAGATCGTAGACCTGCTGATCGGTAAGGTGGAGGACCTCCGGGAGCTGCGGGAAGCTGATATCTCAGTTGTGTGGACCGCCATTCAAGAAATCCGTTCCTCTGGCGGCCCCAGCACCGCTCGGCCAGACGAGAGCCTTCTGGATGCCGAGTGGCGCCTTCTGTCGCATCCCACCACCGAGAAACAGGACGACGACTTCCGCGCGGTGCCGACTCCGAAGCCCTCGGGTTATGACCAGCTGCTCCACCAGGTCGTCCTCGTCCCACGGCTGCGGGAGACGAGCGCGCTGCTCGGGTTCACCCGCATCTCGGCTCCAGGCCGCCAGGATCTGGATCCAATCCAGCGCGTTCCCCTCACTCGCGGCAAGCCGAAGTGGGTGCCAGCGGCGGACCGCCGCGGCGAGGGCATCTTTCTGGAGCTCCGCGAGGATGCTGTACGTAGTTGGACGCGACAGGCAGAACAGAACGACCGCATCATCCGTCTGCGGCGTGCGTACGATCAGTGGCTGTTTAACCGATCCTTGCCTGCGGACCCGTCCTTTCCCGTTGCCCGATTCCTGCTACTCCACACCCTCAGTCATCTGCTAATTCGCCAGGTAGCTCTCGAGTGTGGATACTCCTCAGCATCGATCAGAGAGCGGCTCTACCTCGGCGCGCCCAACAACCCCGCGGCCGGAATCTTGCTGTCCACCTCCGCGAGCGACAGCGAGGGCACCCTTGGCGGCCTGGTCTCGCTCGGTGAGAAGCGCTATCTTCAGCGGCTTCTCGATCAGGCATTCGAGGATGCAGCCTACTGTTCCTCCGATCCGCTCTGCGCCGAACACGTTCCAGAGGACCCTTCCGCTGCCCTGCATGCCGCAGCCTGCCACGCCTGTCTCTTCGCATCAGAGACGACCTGCGAGGTAAACAACCGCTGGCTCGACCGCGCTGTCCTCGTCGACCTGACCAGTGACGGACTGGCCTTTCCCCGATGACCGATACGATCACCACAGTGCAGGCTCTCGCACGTGAACTTCCCAGCCAGGACCTGTATGCACTCTCAGTTGCCGCAGGCGGAGGCATCGATAGGCTGAGGGACCTCCGAGCCCAGGCGTCCTCGAACATAGTCCGGCGCGCATGCAGTCAACTCATTGCTTGCCTTGCTCATTGCTCCCCTGACTACCTCGCAGGGGCTCTCGCTGCGGTAGCCGCAGCGGATACTTCGCGCAAGGCTCAGGCCATCGACGTCGTCTGGACGGGGCCCCACACGCGGATCACATCCAGTCGGCTGACAGCGCACAGCATCACCACTCTCATCGACGAGGCGCGGCACGAGATTTGGCTCGTCAGCTATGCCACGCACACTGAGCCAAGAATCACCGCTGCGCTCAAGGCAGCGGCAGGGCGCGGCGTTCAGATCACACTCTTGTTGGAACGCAACACGGACAACCCCTCCTACAGCTTTCGCGGCATCCCCTTTCCCCACCTGGATGCGACTCGACTGGCATGGCCAGCGGCCCGGCGCTCAGCTCGCCACACGTCACTCCACGCAAAGATCCTTGTCACAGACGGATCCACAGCTCTCGTCGGCAGCGCCAACATCACGGGCGCGGCCATGGAAACCAATCTCGAGTGCGGCATCCTCCTGCGAGGCGGCCCGCATCCGAGGGCCATCCGTGCTCACCTTGCAGCCCTTCATGAACAAGGCGACTTGATTCGCTGTTGACGACCCCGCGAACCCGGCATCCAGCGGTCACGTCCCGAACGAGACCGCCGATGCGATGTGCGCCCACTCGGCACTCGTGCCCCTCTCCCGTCCTCGATCACTGCGAACGAACAATCGAGGTGAGGCGGCACGGACAGCGTTCGGCAAGATCCTGGAGGCATGACGCCAGGAGAACTCATCCGCTGTCGGCCCACCCCGCACGCATTCCGCTCAACGAGCGCGTTGGCCCTGTGAAACCCGGCACGCTGGCCGCAGCGGAATACCTCAGGCCCATCGTCGATTGGTCTTCTTGCAGAGATCGCGGGAGGGGGCGCTCGTGGCCGAGCTGATGATGTTCCGGCAGGACGCGGACGGGCGGGATGTCGAGCTGGCCGGCTCGACGGTGGCGCTGGAGGTGACGCTGCAGCGGCGAGTCGAGGCTGGCCTGGAGCAGATGCTGGGCGTCCAGTTCCTAGCGTCGGAGTACCAGACCGGCCCCTGGCACCGGGGACGGATCGACACCCTGGGGCTCGATGAGAACGGCAGCCCGGTGGTGATCGAGTTCAAGAAAGGCTCGGACAGTGGGGTGATGTCTCAGGCGGTCTCCTACCTGTCCTGGCTGGAATCGGCACAGCACGAGTTCGAGGCGCTCGTGCGGAAGGTGCTGGGCGCCGAGGCCGCCAAGTCCGTCGACTGGCGTCGTCCGCGGATGATCTGCATCGCGGCGGGCTTCTCGCACCACGACCGGGTGGCGGTGCAGAGGTTGCCCGAGCGGATCGACCTGGTCCGCTATCGGATCTTCGACGGTGGCCTGCTGGGGCTGCTGCTCGTGGACCCCGCGACCGGTTTCCCGAGCGCTGCCTCGTCTCGCCGGGGCCGGGAGCGGGCACCCGTGTCGGCGGCTTCGGCAATCTCTCCACCTGCGGGTGGCGGAGCGGTGCCGGAGTGCCTGCGGCACCTGTACGCGGAACTGGACGAGGCGCTCACGGTATGGGGCGAGGTGGAGGTGGCGTCGCTGCGGCACTACATCGCTTACCGGCGGTTGGTGAATGTGGCGTCGGTGATCTTGCGTCCGAAGCACGAGGCGATCCTGGTGGACCTCAGACTCGGCCCAGACACGGTCGAGTTGGAGGAGGGCTACACCCGGGACATGCGCGGCATCGGACACCTCGGGACCGGTGACCTGGAGGTCCGCGTCGTCTCGGCCGCCGACCTGGAGAAGGCGGCGCCGCTGATCCGGCGGGCATTCGAGGCGGCCTGACGTAACAGGAGGGGCGGCTGGCGCATCGGTTAGTCGATGCACCAGCAGCCCCTTTGCCATCTGTGGGCCGCCGGCCCCGGCCTCTCCGCTCTCACGCTCATGCCTCCGGTCCGGCCAGCTCGAAGTCGTCCTTCGTCAGTTCGGCCAACTGGCGCAGTGCGGTTTTCAGGGCGTGGACTATTCCGCGACCCGGCGGACGCCCTGGAGCAGCCCGCTGGCTGCCCCAGCCTGGCCTCTGGGGCGGGGCGGGCCGGTCTGCTTCTAGCACGGCTACACGCCTACTCACGTCCAAGGGTGCAAGGAGCGGTTGCGTAGATGCCTCAGATGATGTCGCTGTCCGTCCACGACGCCCTCAGCTACGCCGACTACGACCGGTACCAGCGATAGCTCGACGGGGCATCCATTGTTGTTCCCCGTTGTTCCGCAACCAGGTTGACGGAGCGGCAGATCCCTGCCACTCTCACACCTCTCGGAACAACTGGGAACAACGGAGGCGTAGATGGGTAAGCACTACACCGCGTCGAAGAACCGGACGCAGGGGCGCGACGGGTGGTCCATCATCTTCCGCCACCCTGTCCGACTGGACCCCTCAACGGGGCGACCGGGCAGACGCGTGCGTCGCGGGCTGGGGACCTCCGATGACACCGAGGCCGACGCCCTGGTTGAGCAGCTCAACGAAATCCTCAGAACACCGTCGCTGTGGGAACCCCTCGCCCGACACAAGGCCGCGGCACTCTACGACAGCCGTGTCGTCGACGTGTTTTATGAGGGCCTCGAAGCCGCCAGGACCGACTTCAGATCGATTCGGGACGACCTCCTTACGTTGCCTACGGCTGCCGATGGCTACAAGAACGTCCTACTTCTGGGCACGACCGGGGCTGGCAAGACGACGGCAGTGCGGCAGTTTCTCGGAACAGATCCGGAAAATGAACGCTTCCCGTCAACGTCGACAGCCAAAACCACCGTAGCCGACACCGAGATTGTCCTCACAGAGGATGGGCCGTACCGAGCGGCAGTCACCTTCGCTGGCCGGGAAGAAGTCATTGATCATCTCACGGAGAACGTCTCGGCTGCAGCCCTCGCAATCTTCCAGCGCAAGTCGGACGAGGATGCAATGCGACGCCTGTTGGATCACGTGAACCAACGCTTCCGCTTTAGCTACGTGCTCGGACGGCCAGCGCTCTCGTCCGAGGATGAGGACGACGACATGCCCGAGGACGAGGAGGACCCCGACGACGACGCGATGGCCCTGGGCACCGCCGATCTAGACGTGATCGATCCTTCCACGACAGCAGCAATGCTCACTCAGGCAGTATCCGACCTGCGCTCACTGGTGGAGAAGCAAGCTGTCAGAGCACGCACAGAGCTGCAGGCCACCGAGGAGGACGAGCGCGTCCTCGAAGAAATCCTGGAGGAGGCGCTGGACACCGAGCTCCGCCAGTTGGAGGACTTTCACGCCATCGTCGATGGCCTACTCCACGAAGTCGAGCTCAGGTTCTCCCTCCTGACCGATGGCGAACTACACCGCACCCGCCAAGGTTGGCCTTTGAGCTGGACGCTAGCAACCGGGGACCGCAGCACGTTCCTGAAGACCGTGATGAGATTCTCCAGCAACTACGCACCACTTTTCGGCCGTTTGTTGACGCCACTCGTAAACGGCATCCGTGTTGCAGGACCCTTCATCCCGACATGGGCGGAGACGAGTGAACGCCTAGTCCTCATCGATGTCGAGGGACTGGGTCACACTCCAAAGTCGGCTGCCTCAGTTTCGACGGACTTGGCCAAGCGGCTCGACGAGGTTGACGCAATCCTAGTCGTCGACAACGCCACTGCCCCCATGCAGGCGGCTCCAGTTGCAGCCCTCAAGTCCATCGCCATCTCCGGAAATTCGAGCAAACTCCACTTTCTGTTCACCCATTTCGATCGCATGAAGGCCGATAACCTCCCGCGCTTCTCGGACAGAGAAAGGCATGTTCTCGCCTCCGTCGAGAATGTACTCAACGCCATCGGCGAAGAACTAGGCCCTGCAGCCGAGCGCGGGATCCGCGTGCAGCTTGAACAGCGCTGCTACTTCGCCGGGGGAATGCACGAACCGCTGAACCCCACAAAGAAGGCCGCTCGGCGGACAGTTGAACAACTGCGGTCCCTGAGCGCGGCGCTCTGCGCCGAAGAGGAACTACCGTCGACAGGACCGGCAAAGCCCGTATTCGACCGCATGAATCTATCACTCGCGGTCACCGAAGCGGCACGCAACTTCCACAGGCGGTGGCGCGGCCTGCTTGGTCTGGAGTACAACGCGGCCGCACCCAAAGAGCACTGGACCCGCGTGAAGGCACTTACTCGTAGGCTCGGTGAGGGGTGGAGGGATGAATACGACTCGCTAAGGCCAGTTGCTGACCTGCGTACAGAGCTCCAAGTGCAGATCTTCCTGATGCTGCAGCGGCCCGTGCGTTGGGAAGGAGGCGAACCCACTGAAGACGAGCGCCAAGCGGTCATTGACGAAATCACGAGTTCGGTCACCGGAAAGCTGTACACCCTGACCACCCAGCGGCTCAAGGAAGACGTCCAGAACGCCTGGCTCGACGCCTATCGCCAACAAGGGGTCGGATCAACCTTCACTCGATCCCGCATCATCGACGCCGAGGTGTTCGGGCGCGGCGCTCCTATCCCAACTGTCGCCGCTTCTCCCGATCAGAACAGTTTCTTGAAGGCGGTGGCCAATACAGTGGCAAAGGTCGCTGAGGAACGCAAACTGATCCTGGAATAGGAGTCTAAGCTCAGTAGCTTCCATAATGGTCAAGGGCGGTTGTGTCACCGGGATTTCGATGGCACAACCGCCCCCTTCAATGTTCTGGCCTAGCTCACCGAGGCGCCTTGCTCTCACTCTTCGGGGCCGGCGAGCTCGAAGTCCTCACGGGTACGAGTCTGTTGCATCGCCTGCAACAGTCGCTGTTCGGCGACGTCGGCGTAGTGGGCGGACAGCTCGACGCCCACGAAGCGGCGTCCCTCGCGCAGGGCCGCGACCCCGGTGGAGCCGCTGCCGGTAAACGGGTCGAGGATGGTGCCGCCTTCGCGGCAGACCTGGACGAGCTGCTGCATGGCCTCGACCGGCTTCTGGGTGATGTGAACCCGGCCCTTGCGGGGCTGGGAGGCAATGTAGTGGCCCGGCAGGTAGAGGTCGCGGGTGTTGTCGAGAGAACCCTTGACCCCCCAGATGATGAACTCCGAGTCTTGCTTCGGCCCGCCCTTGCGGGGCCGGCTGGACGGCTTGATCCACGGAATCGTGCCGCTCCAGGTCCACCCCGCCATCTGTAGAGCGTCGGAGGTGGTCGGCTCCTGCCGCCAGTCGGTGAAGACCATCGCGACCGCGTGCTCGGTCGAGGCACGGTACGCCTCCGTGAGCAGTTCGGTGAGCCAGGAGCGGTAGGAGCGCTGGTCGCGGTTCTCGCCCGGGAAGTTGGCGAGGTCGTGCGCCGAGTTACTCGTGACGTACTTGGCACGGGCGGTACGGCCGGTTCGGTCGGAGCTGGTGCGGCCTCCGGAGTTGTACGGCGGATCGGTGATCACCGCCTGGACGCTCTCGTCGGGGAGGGACTTCAGGACGGTCAGGGCGTCGCCTCGGTGCAGCGTGTAGCTCATGGGGAGGGCCTCTTTTCGGGCACGGCGGAGTCTGGACCCGCTCCGGACAGCGCTCAACGGCGCGCATTCGGCGCGAGGTTGCAGCGGAGGTTAATGGCGAATTCCGGCCGCGCCTAACGAGGTGGCTCCCTGCTTCGGGCCCCTGGATGGCAGTCGTTTGGTGCGGCCGGAATCCCGGTCTACTGTCTCGCCGTGCCACCGGGAAGGAGCGCTGCTGCACCCCCGTTGAGCTGTGCTTATCCGTGCCGTCTCGTCCAATCGAGCACCGTCGGGGGCATGTTGCCCATCTGCCCGCGAGCGCCGTGAGGAGGCCCCTATGCACCGCCTGAGATTACGAGCGCGGCTGGCTGCCGCGCGTGACCTGAAACCGGCGTCCTGGAGCTACCAACCCCTCTGACCCGGGCCCGCCGAGAGGCGGATGCACATCGGCGCGGTGCCGACGGCTTTGCACGAGAAGTCGGCACCGCGCCTCCTACGAACACCGAGGAGCCGCTGCGATGCAGCATGCCCTGACACACCCGCGCCCCGGCCCACCTCTGTCATTTGGTTCGCACCGCCGTCGTGCTGGACGGCGGCGGCCGTGAAGAAGACGACGGGAGCCCTCGTCGGTCTGTGCGCCACCGGACCACTCCTGCTGGCACTGCCGATCCTCGGCATCGGTGCCGGGACTGCCTCGGCATCGTGCTCGACCGACGGTGCACAGGGTGTTGACACCTCCGCCGTTGCCAAGCAGGTGAAGGCCCTCCTGGACGGCGGCGACAAGGGCCCGGTCTCCGTGCCGGGCCTGGACGCGCCCGCCGACCAGGTGCCCAACGCCAAGACGATCCAGGCCACGGGCGTCGCGATGAACATCCCAGCCCGAGGGCAGGTCGTCGCCCTGGCGACCGCGCTGCAGGAGAGCGGCCTGCGGAACCTGACCTACGGCGACCGCGATTCGCTGGGTCTCTTCCAGCAGCGGCCGTCGATGGGCTGGGGCACGGCCAGCCAGATCCTTGACCCGGTGCACGCCTCGACGAAGTTCTACGAAGGGCTCAAGAAGGTCTCCGGGTGGCAGTCCCTCTCTGTCACCCAGGCCGCGCAGGCGGTGCAGAAGTCGGGCTTTCCGGAGGCGTACGCCAGGTGGGAGCCGCTGGCCACCGCCCTGCAGAAGACCATCGAGCCCCTGCTGCAGGAGGCCGGCGGTGCATCGCCGAGCCCGTCGCCGTCCGGTTCTGCCGACGCCGGCAGCCCCTCTCCCGATTCCGCGGGGGGTTGTTCGGCGGACGGTGATGGGACGGACTTCGGCACCATCCCGGCGGGCGCGTTGCCGGACGAGTACAAGATTCCCGCCTCCGCGCCGCCGAAGGTACAGACGGCCATCCGGTGGGCGCTCGGCCAGCTCGGCACCCCGTATCAGTGGGGCGGCACGTGCGCCGACTCCCACGGCAAGAACCCGATGGGCCGCTGCGACTGCTCCTCCCTGATGCAGGGCGCGTACAAGGCCGCCGGGGTCACCCTGACGCGGACCACGTACACGCAGGTCAAGGACGGCAAGGCCGTCTCGGTCGATGCCCTCAAGCCGGGCGACCTCCTCTTCACCGAGGGGACGGCCGCCGTACCGGAACACGTCGGAATGGCGATCGGCCAGGGCCTGATCGTCCACGCCCCACACACCGGCGACGTCGTACGGATCACCACCGTCGCGTCCTGGAATTCGCGGATTCTCGCGGCCCGCCGAGTCGTCTGACCGGCGCTCCTCCCCCTCCTCACCTCCCCCTCGCACCGCTGGTTCGCCCCACCGGGCTTTGGCGTGCGCTCATTCGAACTGGAGATCCCATGCATTTCGCTGACCAGGTCATACAGCTCGCCTACGACCCCGGAATCAAGCCGAACGAGGGCGGGCTCCCTGGCCTCAACGTCCTCAAGCAGGTGATGGGTTCGATCAACCTCTTCGGGCTCATCGCCGTGGTCGGCGCCCTCGCCGTCAGCGCGGGCGTATGGGCCTGGGGTCACCACTCGGGCGGCCACCAGGCCGAGGCGAACGGGAAGAAGGGCGTGCTGGTCAGCGCGGGCGCGGCCCTTCTGCTCGGCGCGGCCAACGGCGTGGTCGCCTTCTTCTCGACGCTCGGGACGCAGGTGTCTTAATGAAGAAGTCAAGCCACCTTCGCAACCGGCGGACCGGAGTCGTACGGCCGCCCATCACGCAACATCGCCCACAACACACCCACTCGGCGTCGCGCCAGCGCGAGCACGGCCTGGATGTGCGTCTGGCCCTCAGCTCGTTTCCTGAGGTAGTAGTCGCGCGACAGGCCGGGCCTCATCATCGCCGTCTGCGCGGACAAGTAGAAGATGTGCCGCAGCCGCCGGTGATAGCGCTTCGGCCGCTGGAAGTTGCCGGTCCGGCGCCCGGAGTCGCGTGGCACCGGGGCCAGCCCCGCATGGGACGCCAGGCGTCCAGCGTCCACGTACCCGGAGAGGTCGCCGACGATCGCTACGAACTCCGCGCCCAGGATCGGGCCCATGCCCGGCATCGATTCGATTACCGCGGCGCGCTCGTCCTTGCGGAAAACCTCGCGGATCTCCCGCTCGGTCTCCTTGATCTGCTCATCAACCCCCAGGAGTTGGCGAGCGACGGCGCTCACCTGCCGTGCTGCTCGGTCCTCACCGGGCAGCACGGTGGCCTGGGCCCGAGCCGCCTCGACGGCTCGTTCGGCAACGTCTTCGGCCTTGCGGACCTTGCGCCGGCCCAGCCAAGCGGCGAGCCTTGTGCACCCGATTCCACGCAACGCGGTCGGCGTCTGGTACTCCGTGAGCATCAGGACGGCGCCCTTGGAGGCGGAGCAGTCGAAGGCCCGCTCAAGGGCGGGGCTAATGCCCACCAGGGTGTCGCGCATCCGGTTGATGAGACGCACACGGTCGGCGACCAAGTCGGCCCGGTGCGCGGTCAAGAGCTGGAGCGTGGCGACCTGTTCGTCCGGCAGGTTGAGCGATGCGAAGTCCCTTCGCAGCCGGGCGGTATCAGCGATGACCAGCGAGTCTTTGGCGTCGGTCTTCCCTTCGCCTCGGTAGGCCGCGGACATCCTGTTGACGGTGCGGCCCGGGATGTAGACGACGCTCTGACCGTGCCCGATGAGCAGGGTGAGGAGCAGCGTCGAGGCCCGGCCGGAGATGTCCACCGCCCACAACGCCTCATCAGTCGCTTCACATACCGCCGCGATCAGCCCAAGGATCTCGGTCTCGTCGTTGATGACCTTCCGGGACAGCACCATCTGGCCATCGGCGTCGATAGCCGTGGCCCAGTGGTGGGCCTTGCCGGCATCGACCCCAACCCATATGCGTGCGCTGTGGTCCGTCACTCGGGGTGCTCCGTTCCGTCGTGGCCAGCCTTCATTCGGCCCGAGGAACACTCCGCCGACAGGACCCTCAAGAGCGATCGTCGCAGTTCTCAATCACCAGTCGGAGCGTCCCGAAGGACCGGGCGGCCACACCTGCGTAGCCATCGAGGGCATCCACTGATCAGCCATACCCGGTCCTCCCGGACCGCTTCCATTCTGAGGGTCCACTGATGTCTCAGCACTCCACCCACCCCGGCGGCGCATCTCGCGTGCGCCGCCGGGCGCTGCTCGGCACCGCCGTCCTGGCGGTCCTCGTCGCCCTCGCCGGCCTGGCCGCCTACCTAACCCGCGAGGGCCGAAGCCCCTCCGACACCGCTGCGCCACCGCCGAGTTCGCCCACGGCGTCCCCGCCGTCCGCGGCACCGTCCGGGCCGCACACCCGGCCCCGCGCTCTGCCCGTTCCGCCGAAAGCCCACGACCCGATCACGTACGGGAAGGCCGCCGCAGAGGCGCTGTGGTCGTACGACACCCGCGCGTACTCGCAGCCTGAGCTGCGCAAGGCGCTGCGCGGCTGGCTGACCACGGAGTCGAAGTACGCCGACCCGGCCTCCGTCGACCAGGCGGTCCCCTCGGCCGTGCTGTGGAAGGAGATGGCGGCCAACAAGCAGGTCGCCACCGCCAAGATCAACGAGGGGCACTTCCCGCACGCCTTCACCCAGGCCCTCCAGGACGACCCCGGGGCGATCACCCAGGCGTACGTCTACGCCGTCACGGTCTCCGGCAAGCAGTCGATTCGCTGGAAGGGCTC
Source organism: Streptomyces sp. SAS_281 (assembly GCF_052542855.1). Classification (NCBI taxonomy): domain Bacteria; kingdom Bacillati; phylum Actinomycetota; class Actinomycetes; order Kitasatosporales; family Streptomycetaceae; genus Streptomyces; species Streptomyces sp. SAS_281. Next base: position 1,664 of record NZ_JBMNDO010000097.1, on the reverse strand, counting down.
GGCCGCCGGCGGCGCGGAGAGCCGGTCCACCACCCTCGCGGTCCAGTGCCGGCCCAACCACCCCTGCGCCCTGGTCGGCGTCATGCCGTCCGTCGCGCCCTGACCCTCGCCCAAGAACGGAGGTACGAACCATGGGAGTCTGCGACTTCCCGCTGATGGACAAGGTGTGCGGCGCTGTCGACTTCGCCACCAACCCCGCCGGCACCGTCACCGACGGTCTCGGCGCGTGGATCGCGAAGTCGGCGGGCGAGCTGGCGTCCAGCGCGGCCGACCTTGCCGCCAAGGCCGTCAACAAGACGACGGCCATCGACCTCAACGCCGGGTGGTTCCGCGACAACTACGAGCTGCTGCTGCCCATCGGCCTCGCCCTGACCGTCGGCATCTTCTGCATCCAGCTCATGACCGCGGCCTGGCGCCGAGACGAACGCGCACTCGCCAAGGCGGCGTTCGGCACCATGACCGGAGTCCTCTTCAGCTTCTCCGCCATCGCCTTCACCACCGTCGCCATCACCGTGGTCGACGCGCTGTCCGACGGCCTCTTCAAAGCCGCCAACACCTCGATCGACGACGCGATCCGCCGTGTGATCAAGGTCGATCAAATGGGGGCCATGTACGGCCTCGGCTGGGGTGTGCCCGCGTTGGTCGCCTTCGGGTGCGCGATCGGTGCCTTCCTCTACTGGGGCGTGATGGTGGCCCGCAAGGTCGGCGTCCTGATCATGGTCGCGCTCGCGGTGTTCGCGGGTGCCGGCGGCGGCTGGGAGGTCGCGAAGCGGTGGCGGCGTGGCTGGATCGAGGCCACCGGCACCCTCATCGTCTCCAAGCTCCTGATGACCGTCGTCTTCCTGATCGGCGTCTCCGCCATGGGCAAGACCGACGCCAGCGACGGAATGGCGGCCCTGTCCGACGCGATGACCGGCATCGTCGTGATGGTCCTGGTGCTGCTCTGCCCCTACGCGACGTACAAGTTCGTGCACTGGGCCAGCGACGGCGGTGGCCACGACGACATGCACCGTACCGGCGTCGCCGGCATGGCAGTCGCTGCCGGAGCCGCGAAGACCGCGGGCAGCCTCGCGATGCGGGCCAGCACCGGCACCCCCGCTCCGCAGGGGCCGAACCAGGTCCCCGGTGCAGGGACCGATGGCGTCGCCTCCGGTATCAACCCCTCCGGCGGCAACCTCAGCAAGGAGGGCATCGACGCCGGTCCGCCCAAGCAGCAAACCCGCTTCCGGTACGGCGAGGACCCCAACGCCTCCGGCGACAAGGGCCGTGCCCTGATCCAGCGCCCCGGCATCCCGCCGCTCATCACCCGACCCGGCGAGGACGAACCGGAAGGGGCCGGATCGACTGCCCAAGGCGTCGCGGGCAGCTCCGGTCACCTCACAGGCGCATCGGCTCCGGGCGCCAACATGACTTCCATGCCGCCCGCCGACTCCGGACCTTCGGCCTCGGGCACTCCGGCGTCCGGGCCATCGGCCACCGGCTCTGCGACGCCGCCGAACTGGGCGTATCCCACCCAACCGCCGTCGGGTTCCTGACCCACATCCCCGGGGGCGGGCCGCACCCCACGGCCCGCCACAGGACGAGGGCCGCCAGGAGGAGGAGCAGCGCGCCCGCGGCCGGGGCCGCGCCGCGCAGCAGCTCGTCGCTCCACAGGTGGCGGTCGC
>NZ_JBMNDO010000096.1:0-30492 GCF_052542855.1 Streptomyces sp. SAS_281 | reverse complement strand
TATCAGACTCTTTCGTGTCCGATTCCCGGTCGAAGCGGGTCAAGCAGTTTTCGCTTTCCAGTTCTTCGCTTTCGCGTTTCCCTTTCCGGCGAGTCCGACACTATCAAACCTTTCCGGCCCCCCTGACCGGCCCCCCGCAGACATGCGGGTGCCCGATTTCGGGTTAGGGTTTGGGCTCAATAGCCGCCGCCGACCCCCGACTCAAAGTCGCGTTGGGGCCAGGCAGGAGTACGACAGTACAGGCTGCCGGGAGTCGAGGCAAATCGTTTCCGGTGCGCCCCTAGGTCCTCGAACCGTCAGGACTCGGGCGGAACCGGGACTTCTTATGACTTACTCTGCTGAGCAGTACGCCGTCCTCCTATCAAGCCGTGGCGGCACCTTCGAAGCTCCACTGGGAGGCCCCCCATGACCAACGTGACGTCCCCTCTTGCCGGACGTGCCATTGGGCTCGCTGCCGTACCCGACCCCGTCTTCTCCGGCGCGATGGTCGGTCCGGGCACCGCCATCGACCCCGTCCGCGAGCCCTCCGAGGCGGTCGCGCCCGTCGACGGCATCGTCGTCTCCCTCCACCCGCACGCCTTCGTGGTGGTCGACAGTGAGGGTCACGGTGTACTCACCCACCTGGGCATCGACACGGTCCAGCTGAACGGCGAGGGCTTCGAGCTGCTCGTGAGCAAGGGCGACACCGTCACCCGTGGCCAGGGCGTCGTCCGGTGGAACCCCGCCGAGGTCGAGAAGGCCGGCAAGTCGCCGATCTGCCCGATCGTGGCCCTGGAGGCGACCGCCGACTCCCTCTCCGACGTGGCCGAGAGTGGCGACGTGGCGGTCGGGGACTCCCTGTTCGGCTGGCAGTAACGCGATCGGCGCAGTGACAGCCGACTGGATATCCACCACCGCGGAGGCAACGGCTTCCGCACGACCGGAGACGGGTGAAATGGAGACAACGCTGCGAGGCGTAGGCGTGAGCCACGGTGTGGCGATCGGCGAGGTACGGCACATGGGCACCGCGGTGCTCGAACCGCCGGCCAAGCAGATCCCGGCCGACGAGGCCGAGCGCGAGCAGGGGCGGGCCCGGCAGGCCGTCGAGGCCGTGGCCGCCGACCTCATCGCGCGCGGCAACCTGGCCGGGGGCGAGGCCCAGCACGTGCTGGAGGCCCAGGCCATGATGGCCCAGGACCCCGAACTCATGGCCGATGTCGAACGCCGCATCGCGGTCGGCAGCACCGCCGAGCGCGGCGTGTACGACGCGTTCGCCTCGTACCGGGCGCTCCTCGCGGGAGCCGGCGAGTACCTGGCGGGGCGGGTCGCCGACCTCGACGACGTCCGCAACCGCATCGTGGCGCGGCTGCTCGGTGTACCGATGCCCGGCGTGCCGGACAGCGATGAGCCGTACGTCCTGATCGCCCGGGACCTCGCTCCCGCCGACACGGCGCTGCTGGACCCCGCGCTGGTCCTCGGCTTCGTCACCGAGGAGGGCGGGCCGACCAGCCACAGCGCCATCCTGGCCCGGGCGCTCGGCGTCCCCGCCGTGGTGGCCCTGCCCGGGGCCGGTGAGCTGGCCGAGGGCACGCTCGTCGCCGTGGACGGCAGCACCGGCGAGATCTTCGTCGACCCGAGCGCCGAGAAGCGGGCGGAGCTGGAGAGCGCCGCCGCCGCACGCAAGGCCGCGCTGACCGCGGCGACCGGGCCCGGCGCCACCTCGGACGGCCACAAGGTGCCGCTGCTCGCCAACGTCGGCGGCCCCGGTGACGTGCCGGCGGCCGTGGAGGCGGGTGCGGAGGGCGTCGGCCTGTTCCGTACGGAGTTCCTGTTCCTGGACGACAGCAAGCAGGCGCCGTCCGAGGAGAAGCAGGTCGCCGCGTACCGCGCCGTTCTCGAGGCGTTCCCCGAGGGGCGTGTCGTGGTGCGTGTGCTGGACGCGGGCGCGGACAAGCCGCTCGACTTCCTGACCCCGGCGGACGAGCCGAACCCGGCGCTGGGCGTGCGCGGGCTGCGGAGCCTGCTGGACCACCCGGACGTGCTGCGTACCCAGCTGACCGCTCTCGCGAAGGCTGCCGAGGGGCTGCCCGTCCACCTCGAGGTCATGGCGCCCATGGTGGCCGACCGCGCGGACGCCAAGGCTTTCGCCGACGCCTGCCGCGAGGCCGGGCTGAACGCGAAGTTCGGCGCGATGGTCGAGATCCCGTCCGCCGCGCTGCGGGCGCGCTCGGTGCTGCAGGAGGTGGAGTTCCTGTCGCTGGGCACCAACGACCTGGCGCAGTACACCTTCGCCGCCGACCGTCAGGTGGGTGCCGTCTCCCGGCTCCAGGACCCGTGGCAGCCGGCGCTGCTCGATCTGGTCGCGCTGTCCGCCGAGGCGGCGAAGGCCGAGGGCAAGAGCTGTGGTGTCTGTGGTGAGGCGGCCTCCGATCCGCTGCTCGCCTGTGTGCTGACGGGTCTGGGTGTGACCTCCCTGTCGATGGGTGCGGCTTCCATTCCCTACGTCCGCGCCACGCTGGCCAAGTACACGCTGGCCCAGTGCGAGCGGGCCGCGTCGGCCGCGCGTGCGGCGGACTCCGCCGAGGAAGCGCGCCGGGCGGCGCAGGCGGTGCTGTCGGGCGAGTAGTCCGGGACGGGACGACGCGAGGTGAAGGGGCTTTCCGCCGGTGACCGGCGGAGAGCCCCTTCGCCGTGTCAGCGGTGCTCCTCCGGTTCGTCGGCGCCGATGTCGAAGCCCGCGCAGTACTCCACACCGGACTCGGGGGCGACGGGCTCGCCCGTGTCCGCGTCGGTGCAGTAGGCGCTGAAGACCTCGCCTGCGGTCAGCGGGGCGAGGTTGCCGCGGCTCAGCCGCCAGCCGTGGACGCGGTCCGGGGCGCCGGGCGTGCTCGTACGCAGGACGACTCCGCCGTGGCTCTCCAGGGCGATGGCGACGGCGAGGACGCTCACGAACTCGGCGCCCTCCGAGGTGTCGAGCAGGACGGACCCCGCGGCGGGCCGGTCGGTGTGCAGGGCGGCGAGGAGCTGGTCGTTCTCCGTGGGTGTGCTGCACACCAGGTGGTGGGTGCCCGGTCCGGCCGCTACCAGGGTGCGTTCCACGAGGTGGGCGGCGCGGTCGAAGGCGGCGCTTCCGATGTCCCGGCCGCAGTCCGCGCAGTCGCCGAGGCCGGCCAGGAGCATGGTGGCGTACTCCCAGGTGGCCCGGCGGACCGCGCGGCCGACGAGCACCTGGATCAGGGCGTCCAGGGGCTGTCCTTCGTAGGTGACGGTGGCTCCGCAGGCGGCGATCTCCGCGGTGAAGCGGCTGCGGCCCGCCGGGGTGTCGGGGACGATGCCGGCCTCCGCGCAGTAGTGCGCGTACTCCTGAGGGTCGAAGAGGGCGACCGTCGTGTGCACGCCCTGGGCGGTGAGGGTCTTGAGCAGGGCCTCCACCTGTTCCAGGTAGACGCCGTGGTCGTCGAAGGCGAAGGTGTGGTAGCGGCGCATCGCCGCGAAGTCCTCCGCGTCGGTCAGCAGGCCGATGGTGGTGGGTGCTTCGCGGCGCAGCGTGCGTCGCATGGTGGTGGTCACGGTCCGTCCGTGGACAGTGGTCCGCTTGTTCCGGGTGTGCGCCATGATGTCCCCCAGTGCGCTGTCGATCATTGCTCACTCAGCGTAACCAGGGGCACTGACAACGGTGCGGTCAGTGGCGTTCGCGGGCCAGCTTCTCGTAGAAGTGGAGGAGTTCCAGGTTGTCGATCGAGCCGGGGTTGACGGCCTTTTCCAGGGCTGTTCCCTGGAGCAGGCGCTTGACCGGAACCTCGATGCGTTTGCCGGTGAGGGTGTGCGGGATGCCGGGCACCTCGATGACTTCGTCCGGGACGTGGCGGGGCGAAAGGTTTTCGCGGATCGTGCGCTTGATGCTGTCGCGGAGGGCGTCGTCCAGGGTGGCGCCTTCGGTGAGGTGGACGAAGAGCGGCATCCAGTAGCCGCCGTCCGGTTCCTCCAGGCCGATGACGAGGGACTCGCGGATCTCGGGGAGACGTTCGACGGCCTCGTAGATGTCGGCGGAGCCCATGCGGACGCCCTGCCGGTTGAGGGTGGAGTCGGAGCGGCCGTGGATGACGACGGAGCCTCGGTCGGTGAGGGTGATCCAGTCGCCGTGGCGCCAGACGCCGGGGTACACGTCGAAGTAGCTGTCGTGGTAGCGGCTGCCGTCGGGGTCGTTCCAGAAGTGGACCGGCATGGAGGGCATCGGCTCGGTGACGACGAGTTCGCCGACCTCGCCGGTCAGCGGTCGGCCCTCCGGGTCCCAGGACTGGAGGTTCGTGCCGAGGCAGGCGGCCTGGAGCTCGCCGATGTGGACGGGGAGGGTGGGCACCGCACCGGCGAAGCAGCTGCACACGTCGGTGCCGCCGCTGACGGAGGCGATCCACAGGTCGTCGGCGACCTCGTCGTGGAGCCAGCGGAAGCCGTCGGGCGGGAGCGGGGAGCCGGTGGTGGCGACGCACTGGACGCGGGAGAGGTCGAGGTCGCGCCCCGGGTGGATGCCGGCCTTGCGGCAGGCCATGACGTACGCGGCGGAGGTTCCGAAGAGGGTGGCGCCGGTCTGTTCGGCGACGCGCCACTGGGCGCTGACGTCCGGGTAGCCCGGGCTTCCGTCGTAGAGCACGAGGGTGGTGCCGGCGAGGAGGCCGGAGACGAGGAAGTTCCACATCATCCAGCCGGTGGAGGTGTACCAGAAGAAGCGGTCCTCGGGGCCGAGGTCGCAGTGGAGGCCGATCTGCTTGAGGTGTTCGAGCAGGATGCCGCCCTGGGACTGGACGATGGCCTTGGGAAGACCGGTGGTGCCCGAGGAGTAGAGGACCCAGAGCGGGTGGTCGAAGGGGACCTGCTCGAAGACCGGCTCCGCGTCGGCGGCGGTGAGGGCGGCCCAGTCGAGGGCGCCCTCGGGGGCGTCGGTCCCCAGCAGCGGGATGTGCACCACGGCGCGCAGGGTGGGGAGTTCGCGGCGGAGCTCGGCGACGGTGTCGGCGCGGTGGTGCTCCTTGCCGCCGTAGCGGTAGCCGTCGACGGTGAACAGGACGACGGGTTCGACCTGCTGGAAGCGGTCGAGGACGCTGCGGGCGCCGAAGTCGGGGGCGCAGGAGGTCCAGATCCCGCCGACGGCCGCGGTGGCGAGGAAGGCGACGACGGCCTGCGGGATGTTGGGGAGGTAGCCGCTGACGCGGTCACCGGGGGTGACGCCCAGGGCGCGGAGTTCGGCGGCGAGCGAGCCGACCTGGCGGCGGAGCCCGGACCACGAGGTCGGGACCTGGGTGTGGCTCTCGTCCACGTGGAGCAGGGCGGGCGCGTCGGCGCGCAGGGGGTCCTCGGCGGCGCGCAGGGCGTGCTCGGCGTAGTTGAGCGTGGCGCCGGGGAACCAGGTGGCACCGGGCATCGAGCGGTCGCCGATGACCTGCTCGTACGGGGTGGAGAAGCGCACGTCGAACCATTCGGCGACGGCCTTCCAGAAGGTGTCGAGCTCGTCGACGGACCAGCGGTGCAGACTGGCGTAGCCGCCCTCCGCGGGGGCGCCGTGGTGTTCGGCGGCCCAGCTCTGGAAGCGGGTGACGGCGGCGGCCGCGACGCGGTCGGGGCCGGGCTGCCACAGGGGGGCTTCGTCGGCTGCTGAGGTCATGGGGCGGCTCCCTGGCTGTAGCGGGTACGCGGAGTGTGCGCAGGTCGCGCGCACGTGCGGGGGTGTGCGCGTGAGGCGACGTCACGGACGATGCCATGTGATCGTCCTTCGCACCAGGGTTGCCCGTACATGGTTCCGTGTCCCGGTATGTGCTCCCACCACGTCCGATGCGGGGTGAACGGAAGTTGAACGGCGCTTGTTCACGGCCGGGCGGGTGGCAGGGTGAGCTGCATGAACGGTCGTGACCTGGTGCGCTCGGTGAAGCTGGTGGGTTCGAAGCGGGGGCTGCGCACGGTGCGCGCGGCGTGGCGCCGGGCGCGTGCGGACGCGCGGGCGCTGCCGGGGCGCGGGGCGGAGCGGGCGCGGGTGCCGGGTCCGGTGACGGGGGCGGAGCCGGGGCCCGGGGGCGGTGTGGTGCGGTTCGCCCGTTCGGAGCTGCGGATCCGGGTGGCGGTGGGCGGGGCGGTGTTCTGGGGGTGGGACGGGGCGGAGCCGGGGCCGTCGTACGCGGTGGACGGGGAGGCGCCCGCCGCGGATCCGCGGGCGCTGCTGGAGCCGGGTACGGACGGGGGCTTGCAGGTGGTGGCGGAGCGGCTGACGGTCGCGGTGTCGCGGCACGGGGCGGTGGAGCTGCGGACGCCGGGCGGGGTGGTGCTGCGCCGGGAGCTGCCGCCGCGCTGGTGGGAGCCGGTGGCGGGCGGGGACGCGCGGTGGGTGCAGCGTTCGGAGGTTCCGGCGGACGCGCGGTTCTTCGGACTGGGCGGACGGGCGGCGGGGCCTCGGCTGCGGGACGGGTCGTACGCGCTGTGGAACACGGACCCGGGCGGGCGGTTCGGGCCGGGGGACGATCCGCTGTATCTGACGATGCCGGTGCAGCTGGTGGTGGCGGACGCGGGGACGCACCTGGTCTTCTACGACAACTCCTGGTCGGGGCGGGTGTCGTTGCGGGAGGGGAAGGAGGGCGCGGGGTCCGGGCACGACCGGCCGGGCGCTTCGGAGGTGCGGGTGGAGGGCGGGCCGCTGCGCTGCTGGGCGGTGGCGGGCACGCCGGCCCGGGTGCTGGCGGGGTGGTCGGCGCTGACGGGGGCGGCCGCGGTGCCGCCGTCCTGGGCGCTGGGTCCGCAGCACGCCCGGTGGGGGTTCGGGTCCGAGCGGGAGGTCCGGCGGATCGTGGCGGGGTACCGGGAGCGGGGGCTGCCGCTGTCGGTGCTGCACCTGGACATCGACCACTACGACGCGCACCGGGTGTTCACGGTGGACCGCGGGCGGTTCCCGGATCTGCCGGGGCTAGCCGGGGAGTTGCGGGAGGCAGGGGTGCGGCTGGTGTCGATCGTGGACCCTGCGGTCGCGGCGGCCGGGGGGAACGCGGTCTACGACTCCGGCCGGGCGGTGGGCGCTTCGGGCGCGTTCGTCCGGGACGCCCGGGGGCGGGAGGTGCGCGGGGAGGTGTGGCCGGGTGAGTGCGTGTATCCGGACTTCACGGATCCGGAGGTACGGGAGTGGTGGGGCGGGCTGTACGCGGAGCGGCTGGCGCAGGGGTTCTCCGGGGTGTGGCACGACATGAACGAGCCGGTGTCGTTCGTGGCGTTCGGTGATCCGTCGCTGCCTCGTTCGGCGCTCCACGCGCTGGAGGGGCGCGGCGGCGACCACCGGGAGGCGCACAACGTGTACGGCCTGGCGATGGCGCGGGCCGGGTACGAGGGGCTGGCGCGGCTGCGGCCGGAGGAGCGGCCGTTCCTGTTCTCGCGTTCGGGCTGGGCGGGGATGCAGCGGTACGGGGGCACCTGGTCCGGTGACGTGGCGACGGGCTGGCCGGGGCTGCGGGCGTCGTTGGCGCTGGTCCTGGGGCTCGGGCTGTGCGGGGTGCCGTACTCGGGTCCCGATGTGGGCGGGTTCGACGGGTCGCCGTCGCCCGAGCTGTATCTGCGGTGGTTCCAGCTGGGCGCGTACCTGCCGCTGTTCCGCACGCACGCGGCGATCGACGCGGGGCGCCGGGAGCCGTGGGAGTTCGGGGCGGAGGTGCTGGCGGGGGTGCGGGGGGTGCTGGTGGAGCGGGAGCGGCTGCGGCCATACTGGGTGACCCTGGCGCGGCTGGCGGCGCTGACGGGTGCGCCGTATGTACGCCCCCTGTGGTGGGCCTCGCCCGGGGACCGGGGGCTGCGGGACTGCGAGGACGCCTTCCTGCTCGGCGACGCCTTGCTGGTGGCGCCGGTGCTGGAGCCGGGGGTGGCCCGGCGGGCGGTCCGGCTGCCGGCGGGGCGCTGGTACGACACGGTGAGCGGGGCGGTGTACGAGGGCCCGGGGCGGGTGGTGGTGGAGGCGCCGCTGTCCCGGGTGCCGGTGCTGGCCCGGGCGGGGGCGGTGATTCCGGTGCGGGGTGCGGACGGTGGCCTGGAGCTGGAGGTGTGGGCGCCGGTGGCGGGGCGCCCGGGTGGCGGGACGGTGGTCCGGGACGCGGGTGACGGCTGGGAGCTGGTGGTGGTCGAGCGGTACACGTCCCGGCTGGAGGGCGGCCGCGTCGTGGTGGAGCGGGACGGCGGGGCCGTGGACCACCCGGTGCGGGTGCGGGGTGGGTGAGGGCGGCACGGCGTCGTACCCGGCGGGCAGCGGCGCGGGTGCTCAGCGGTAGCGTCCCGCGAACCAGCGGTGGACGGCCTCGGTGTGGAGGGGGAAGGCGAGCGTGGCGGGGGCCGTGAGCAGGGTGTGGCCGGACGTCTCGTCCGTGGGGGCGGACGGCGGGAGTGCGGCGGCCGGTCGTGCGGGGAGCAGTCCGAAGAGGAGCAGGTGTCCGGCGGGTGAGCTGAGGGCGTCGGCGAGGCGGACGTCCTGGGGGCGTGCCTCGATGCGGGTCTCCTCGCGCAGTTCCCGCACGACGGCGTGCTGCCAGTCCTCGGCGTGGTCGATGAAGCCGCCGGGCAGGGCGAGGCCGCCGCGCGCGGGTTCGATGGTGCGGGTGATGACGACGAGGCCGGTGGTGTCTCCGTCGGTGACGGGGAGCAGGGCGACGGCGACCGGGAGCGGATTGCGGTAGGCGGTCTCGCCACAGGCGGCGCAGGTGCGGGGCCAGGCGTCGGGGACCGGGAGGCCGGTGTAGGCGGCTCCGCAGGCGGGGCAGTGGGAGTACGTCACGGGCTGCTCCGTTTCCTCGTGGGGCCGGGCCGGCGCTCGTGGTGAGCGGGCGTGGGACCGGTGGCGGACACGCGCGGACTGTACCGGATCGCCTTCGCGGCACCCCCGGGCCGTGGAGGATGTGCTCATGACAGCCATCGCAACCGCTTTCCGTGCCCTGGCGGCCACCGCCGCCGCCCTGCTCACCGTGACCGTCACCGCCCCGGTGGCGCAGGCGGAGCCCGAGCCGAAGGCGCCCCCGGAGTTCGTCCCGCTGCACTCGGTGGATCCCACGATCATCCAGGAGATGCGCTACCCCACCGCCCACGACTTCATGGGCGAGCCCGTCGACGGGTACCGGCAGCCCCTGTGCATCCTGACCCGGCCGGCCGCCGAGGCCCTGCACAGCGCGCAGCTCCGGCTGCTGCGACAGGGCTACTCGCTGAAGGTGTACGACTGCTACCGCCCGCAGCGGGCCGTCGACCACTTCGTGCGCTGGGCGAAGGATCTCGACGACGAGACGATGAAGGGCGAGTTCTATCCGCGGGTCGACAAGTCCCGTCTCTTCGCGGACGGTTACATCGCGGAGAAGTCCGGGCACAGCCGGGGCAGCACCGTGGACCTGACCCTCGTACGGCTGCCGGCCCTGCCGACCAGGCCGTACCGCCCCGGCGAGAGGCTGGTGCCGTGCTACGCGCCGCAGGCCGACCGCTTCCCGGACAACTCGGTGGACATGGGCACCGGATTCGACTGCTTCGACACCCTCTCGCACACCGATGATCCCCGAGTCCAGGGTGTGCAGCGCGCCAACCGCCAGTTCCTGAAGAAGACGCTCACCGAGGCCGGTTTCGTGAACCTGGCCGAGGAGTGGTGGCACTACACCTTCAAGCCCGAGGCGTTCCCCGACACCTACTTCGACTTCCCGGTGGCCCGCAGGTCGGTCGCCGGCCACTGAGCCGGCCGGCTCGGGGAACGGGCGACCGGGACCACCCCCGTGGGTTCCGGCCGCCCGTTCTCCCTCTTCGGACGTGGCCCGGCCGTTTCCGGTTGCCGGATCAGCCGTTACGGTGCCCGTATGTCACAGCAGACGTTCGATTCGTACGAAGAGTTCTGGCCGTACTACGTCGCGATGCACTCGCGGGCGGCGACCCGCTGGGTGCACCTCACCGGCACCCTGACCGGTCTCGCCATCAGCGCGTACGGGCTGGCGCGCGGCCGGAAGCGGTATCTGGCCGCGCTGCCGCTCATCGGCTACGGCACGGCCTGGCCCGCGCACTTCCTGATCGAGAAGAACAACCCGGCCACCTTCGGCCACCCGGCCTGGTCGCTGCGCGGTGACGCGCAGATGATCCGCATGATGCTGGCCGGGCGCGACCACGAGCTGGCGCAGACCGCCGAGAAGTGGCTCGCGGAGAACGGCCGTTAGGTCGTGACGGGCTCGCGCCGGCGGTCCGCGCGGGCCAGGGCGTGTTCGACCACGGCCACCAGCACGTCCCGGGCCGACGCCCGGTCCCGCGCGTCGCACATCAGGAGCGGCACCTGGGGGTCCAGGTCGAGCGCGGCCCGTACCGTCGCCTCGGGGAACACTTCCGCGCCCTCGAAGCGGTTGACGGCGACGGCGAACGGGATCTCGCGGCGCTCGAAGTAGTCGACGGCCGCGAAGCAGTCGGCGAGGCGGCGGGTGTCCGCGAGCACGACCGCGCCCAGGGCGCCCTGGGCCAGCTCGTCCCAGAGGAACCAGAACCGGTCCTGCCCCGGCGTGCCGAAGAGGTACAGCACCAGGTCCTCGCGGAGCGTGATCCGCCCGAAGTCCATGGCCACGGTCGTCGTGGTCTTCGCCTCGACGCCGTCCAGGTCGTCCACCGGCCGGCCCGCCTCGGTCAGCCGCTCCTCCGTGCGCAGCGGCCTGATCTCGCTGACCGCGCCCACCAGCGTCGTCTTGCCCACGCCGAAGCCGCCCGCCACCAGGATCTTGAGGGTGACGGGCTCCACGGGCCGCCTGCTGCGGCTAGAGCGCCCGAAGGCCATTGATCACCTCACGGAGAAGGTTCACGTCCGGCAGCTCGGCCGGCGGAACGGGACGGGTCACGTGTACCAGCTCGTCGTCCACGAGATCGCCCACCAGCACCCGTACGACGCCCACGGGCAGGTCCAGGGACGAGGCGAGCTCGGCGATCGACTGGGGCAGCTCACCGCAGAGTTCGAGGATCTCGACGTGTTCCGGTGAGAGCGTCTGGTCGCTGTCCGGGTCGTCGGCCGCCGGTTCGGGCACGACGATCGCGATCAGGTCGAGGCGGTGGCGGGACGCACTGCCGGTGCGCCCGCGGGTCATCGCGTAGGGGCGGACGACGGGCCCCGCGTCGTCGTCGTACCAGCGCGGGGTCCGCGGCCTTTCCGGGGTCTCCGGGGAACCGGGCGATGCGGCGCTCATGGCGTCCGCTCACCCCCCGGAGGGCTGACCGGCCGTCCGGGGCGCGTTGGCCAGGTGGCTGCCCACGCGCTTGACCATGAGCGTCATCTCGTACGCCACCTGTCCCACGTCCGAGTCGGATTCGGCCAGTACGGCGAGGCAGCTGCCGTCGCCGGCCGCCGTGACGAAGAGGAACGCCTCGTCCAGCTCCACGACGGTCTGGCGGACCTTGCCGGCGTCGAAGTGGCGGCCCACGCCCTTGGCCAGGCTGTGGAAGCCGGAGGCGACGGCGGCCAGGTACTCGCCGTCCTCCCGTGTCAGGTCCTTGGACGCGCCGGTGGGCAGTCCGTCGCTGGAGAGCACCAGCGCCTTGCGGATGCTGGCGACCCGCTCGACGAGTTCGTCGAGGAGCCAGTTGAGTTCACCGGACCCCTGGCGTGCGGAGTCGGTTGCGGCGGCGTTCGGTGCGGTCATGGACCGTCCCCTCCCGGAGTGGTTCTGGGTGCGATGTCGACGGGGCCCGTCGGGTCCTCGGCGTTCTCCTGCCGGCCGCGCTGCCAGCCGCGCTGGAGCGAAGCCATACGGCTGCGTACCTCTTCGGCGTCCCGCTCGATGTCCTCGGCGCTCTCCACCGGACCGGGTCCCGCCGGGCGGGTGCCGGGTCCCTTGCGGAGCTGCGGGGCGAGGCTGGCCTGCCGGACGCGGCGGGGCAGTCCGCCCACGGTGTCGGGGGCGGGTTCGGGCTTACGGGGTGCGGGCACCGAGGGCCCGGCGGTGCGGCGGTCCGCCGGGGGGGCCGGCTCGCGGTCCTCGGAGGCGGGGTGGGCGCGGCCTCCCCCGTCGACCCGGCGGCCGCGGTCGGTGACCAGCGTCGGCGGGCGGCGCCGGCGGGGCAGCGGCCGGACGCCCTCGGGGTGCAGGGCCCGCACACCGTCGTCGGGGGCCTGCTGGTGCTGCTCGCGGTCGGCGTCGCGGCGCAGGGCGCGGGCGCGGAAGATGCCGCCGCGCTCGCTCTCGGTGTCCTCCAGGTCGGAAACCCCGTCGAGCACGGAGTCGAGCCCGGGGCCCGTCACCGCTTCGAGGACCGGGTCGCGGGTGAAGTCCAGCGGCTCCTCGCCCTCCAGCTCGACGGGGCCGTTGAGCAGGGCCGGGTCGACCAGTCCGGTGGGGACCGGTGAGAGGCCGCTCGGCCGGCCCGGCACCGGGTCGTCGGCCTCGGGGCTCCGCGTGCCGCCGCCCGGGGTGCCGCCGGCGATGGCCTTCTCGGCCCTGCGGTCGAGGCGGAAGCCGGTGCCGTGCGACTCGGGGGCGTCGGTGAGGAGGGCGGCCGGGATGAACACGACGGCGGTGGTGCCGCCGTACGGGGAGGTCTGGAGGGACACCCGGACGTTCTGCCGCTGGGCGAGCCGGCTGACCACGAAGAGGCCGAGGCGGTCGGTGTCGGAGAGCTCGAACTCGGGGGTCTCGGCGAGCCGGAGGTTGGCGTCGAGCAGGACGTCGGGGGGCATGCCGAGGCCCCGGTCGTGGATCTCCAGGGTGAAGCCGTTGGCGACGCGCTCGCCGTGCACCTGGACCGCGGTGTGCGGGGGCGAGAACACCGTGGCGTTCTCCAGGAGTTCGGCGATCAGGTGGGTGAGGTCGGCGACGGCCGGGCCGCCCACCCCGATCCGGGGCAGCCGGCGCACCTCGATGCGTTCGTAGTCCTCGACCTCGGCGACGGCGGCCCGGACCACGTCCATCAGCTGGATGGGCTTGCGCCACTGCCTGGAGGGGGCGGCACCGGAGAGGATCACCAGGCCCTCGGCGTGCCGGCGCATGCGGGTGGTGAGGTGGTCGAGGCGGAAGAGGTCGGCGAGTTCGTCGGTGTTCTCGGTGCGGCGCTCCATGGTGTCCAGGAGCGTGAGCTGGCGGTGGAGCAGGACCTGGTTGCGGCGGGCGAGGTTGACGAAGACCTCGGAGACGCCGCGGCGCATGTCGGCCTGTTTGACGGCGGCTTCGACGGCGGCGCGTTGCAGGGTGTTGAGGGCCTGGCCGACCTGGCCGATCTCGTCGCGCTCGTACTGGAGGTGCGGGGACTCGGTCTCCACGTCCACCTGTTCGCCGGCGGCGAGGCGGCGCATCACGCTCGGCAGCCGTACGCCGGCGACCTCGTGCGCGTCCTTGCGGAGCCGGGTGAGGTCGCGGATGAGCTCGCGGCCGATGCGCACGGAGACGAAGACCGAGACGACGAGGGCGAGGAAGCCGAGGACGCCGGCGATGCCCGCCTTGATCAGGATGCCGTAGCCGGCGGGCTTGCCCCGGTCCTTGAAGCGGTTGTTCATCTCCGTCGAATCGTTGGCCAGCCGTTCCAGGGCGGCCGGGGCGACCTCCTGCCAGCGGGCGGCGTCGGCGGTGCGCGGGCTGGTGGTGGGGCCCCGGGAGACGATCCCCTCCTCGGCGGAGTGCAGGGGTTCGCTGTCCGGACCCTGCCAGTACTGCTGGACGCGGCGGCGTTCGGAGGCGGGGAGGAGGTCGAGGTTGGTCTCGTAGAGCAGGCCGCGCTGGGCGACGAGGTCGGATATCTGGCGGATTTCGGCGGCGGTGAGGCGGCCGGCCAGGAGTCCGGAGGCGACCAGGGCGTCTTCGCGGGAGAGCATTTCCCGGGCGCGGGATATCCCGGTCAGGGCCCGGACCTGCCGGTCCATGGAGACGTTCTCCATGGTGTGCAGGCCGGCCAGGAATCGGTAGCAGGGGTCGATCAGGCGGTTGTAGTAGCCCATCGCCTTGAGCCGGCTGATGGTGCGTCTGTCGACGGAGTCGCGCAGGGCGTCGAGTCCTTCGACGGCGCCGAGTATCGAGCCGAGCTGGGTTTCCGCGGTCGCGCCGAGCGCGTCGCGGATGTCCTTCTGCCCGGCGCTCTCGCGGACCTCGGCCACGACCCGGTCGGTGGCGGCGCGCTGCCTGCGCAGTACGGGCAGGGCGTCGGACGCACGCGGGTCGGCGAGGAAGACGAGGGTCTGGCGGCGTTCGCCCTGGATGACCCGGACGGTGTCTTCGAGGGGATGGCCGACCTTCTCCACGACGGTGCTCGCGCTGAGCAGTTTCCCGGCCTCGCGCCCGGTGAGATAGGTGGCGAATCCCCAGAGGGCGGTGAGCGATACGAGGGGCACCAAGAGCAACGCCACGATCTTCCTGCGGATGGACTTTCCGCGAAAGCGCATGGCCTCCCCCAGGTCGCCCCCGCGGGACCGGGGACGGGTTTCGTCAACAAACGGCGCGAGCCTACTACCGACGGACAGACAACTCGAAGGCATGTCCGGACGATTTTCGGCCGCCTTACCGGGAGTTGACCATGGCTTGTCCTGGTATTCCGGGAGATGAAATTCACGAAAGCGACAGAAGAGGCCCCGGGGCATGGCACGTTCCTTCACGTCCCGGTTGGCTGGAATTCTTCGTTTCGTGACGGCTGGGAGGAATCTTCACCGCCGGCCACTCGTCTGTCCGTACGGGGGTAGGGGGACCAACGGGACACGCTCGGGCGGACGGGACGGACGGTCCGCGTAGAAAGGGTGTATGCCGGGCAGCAACCCTGAAGTCGGACAGTGGTGGGAGTGAAGGGCCTTGGACACACAGGAGCGTGAGAGCGCGGTGGAACCGACGGGGGACGCGAGCGTGCCGGGGCGGCCGGCGCTGTGGGTGGAGGAGCCGGCGACGCGCAGGCGCATGCCCGATCCGGTGCGGACGGCGGCGGTGCGGGCGGTGCTGGTCATGTCGTTGACGATGATTCTGGCGATGGTGGCGTTCCTCACCGCACTGGCCGGCTCCTGGCTCTCCTTCCCCATGGTGCTGAGCGGGGTGGCGAGCACAGTGGTCGCGACCTGGGCGGTGCTGGACGTCTGGGTCACCCGCCAGGTGTGGAACCAGCGCAACGGCGTGGTCTCCGAGCCCAGCAGCTCGGCCCGGCAGTTGCGCCGCGAGCGGCGCAGGGCGCGGCGTGAGGCCCGCGTCGCCCAGCGGGACGCGGCGCGGATAGGCCGCCGGGGCGGCGCGGACCGCCGGCTGTCGCGGGCCTGACCGCCGGCAGCCTCAGAGGGCCCTGGTCTCCTCGACCGTCTCGGACGCGTCCGGGGTCCGGGGAGCCGGGGCACCGCGCTTGAACATGCGGGTCGCGGTGATCTCGCCGTGCACCGTCTCCGTGCCGGGGTCCTGCTGCGGCAGCCCGGGGCGCAGGTGCTCCTCGACGCTGATGTACTTCAGACCGGCGCGCAGGTCCGCGTCGTTGCGCAGCCGGATGACGAGCGGGAATTCGGCGAGTGCGGTCGTGTCGAACAGGCCGGTGGTGTACAGCAGTTGCACGCCGAGCGCGTCGGCCACCGCGCGCTGGAGCTCCAGCAGATAGGTGGCGTTGGCCCGGCCGATCGGGTTGTCCAGGAAGAGTGTGCCGGCGTGCCGGTGCTGCGCCCGGTCGCGCCCCCGGTCGTTGCTGCGCAGGGCGGCCATCGTGCAGTACAGGGCAATCGCGGCGGTGAGCAGCTGTCCGCCGGAGAAGACGTCGCCCATCTGCCCGACCGGCACGCGCTCGGCACGCAGCACGGCGTCCGGCTTGAGGATCTCGACGGCGATGCCCTTGGGTTCCAGGGCCGCCTGGACCCCGCGCAGGAGCAGCGACATGCCGTCGCGGCGCAGGTCGGAGTTCTTCCGGAGGGCCGCCCTCGTCGCCTCGTCGATGACCTCGCCGAGCCGTTCGGTGAGGGTGGTCTGGTCGGGTTCCTCGAAGCGGATGCGGAGGAATTCCTGTCCGGACCACTCCCCCAGGCCCTCGGGGAGCCGGGAGAGCCGCTGGGCGGAGCGGAGCGTGGTGAGCGCGGACTCCACCAGGCCGCGCAGCCGGTCCACGATGGAGTCGCGGTTGCGTTCCAGCTGGGCCAGCTCGTCGGTGAGGACGCGCAGCCGGGGCGCGAAGGCGGCGGCCCACTTCTCCGCGTGCTCGGGGAGCGCGGCGGCGGGCAGTTCGCGGATCTGCTGCCGGGCCGGGGTGCGGACCTGTTCGTAGCGGGTGGAGTTGGCGTGCCGTACGAGGACGTCGCTCGCCTCCCGGACGCCCGCTTCGGCGGCGGAGAGGTCGGCGGCGCAGCCGCGCAGGGAGCGGCGGGCCTCGGCGGCGGACTGCCGGGCCTCCTCCAGACTGCCCGGATACGGCTCGGGGTCCTCGGGGTCGTCCTCGGTGCCGTGGTCCCTGAGCAGGTCCCGCAGCAGGGCGGCCGTCTCGTCGAAGCCGCCCGCCGCGTCCTCGGCGGCGCGGTGGGCGTGCAGCAGCTCGGCGTGGGCGGCCCGGGCGGTGTCCAGCGCGGCGGAGGCGGCGGCCAGCTCGGCCGTGGCGGTACGCAGGAGGGTCTGGGCCTGTCCGGCGTCGGCGGGCACCCGGTCGTCGGGCAGCTCGGTGTGCAGGCTCTCGCCGTCGGCGGGCGCCAGGCGTTCGGCCTCGCCGCGCAGCCGGCCCAGTTGCTCGCTGGCGGCGGAGGCCCGGGTCTCCAGGAGCTGGACGAGGGATTCGGCGCGGGCGGCGGCGGCCTGCCGGGACGGGCCGTCGGCGCCGTCGGTGCCCTCCAGGAGCTGGGCGGCCCGGGTGCGGACCTTGTTGGTGAGGCGGTCCAGCTCGGCGAGGGCGGCGCTCTCGTCGCTCTCGGCGCGGGCCTGCTCGGCGCGCAGGTCGGCGCCGACGCCCACCTTCTCGTACAGCTGGGACGCCGCCCGGTACGCCTCGCGCAGGGCGGGCAGCGCCTGGCGGGGCGCGTCCTCGCCGGGGTCGGGGAGGTGTTCGGGGGCGCCGGCGATCTCGGCGCGTTCGGCGCGCAGGGCGCGGGCGGTGCGGCGGGCGTCGTCGGCGGCGCGCTGGGCGGCGCGGCGGTCCTCGTCGGCGGCCCGGGCACGCTCCAGGAAGACGGTGGCGCGGGCCTCGCTCTCCGCTGCCTCGTCGGTCAGTTCGCGCAGCTTGGCCTGCCAGCCGGCCCGTTCCCGCAACCGGAAGGCGAGTCCGGCGAGCGCGTCGGCGGCCCGGCGGGCGCGCTGGGCGGTCTCCTGGCGCTCCTCGCGGACCCGGGCGGCGTCGGCGGCGGCCTCGTCGGCCTCGGCGCGGACCGTGCGGGCCTCGGCGAGTTCGGCCTCGGCGAGTTCGGCGGCGGTGCGGGCGGTGCGGGCCGCCTCGGCGAGTTCGGCGAGCATGCCGGGCGGGCAGTCGGCGCGCCAGGAGCCGATGCGGGCGGCGAGCGCGCGGTCGGCACCGAGGCGGGCGGCGAGCACCCGGATGTCCTCGTCGCGGGCGGCGGCCCGGCTGCGCAGGGCCTGGCGCTCCTCGTCGGCGGCGTGCTCGTCGTGCATGGCCGGGTTCGGCGGTACGAGGAAGACGCCTTCACCGGCACCGGACGCGCCCGTTCCGGGGTCGGGCACGGGGGCGAGGAGCGCGGCGGCCGTGCCGACGGCGACGGCGGAGCGGGGCAGCAGGGCGGCGGCGCCGAGGACGTCGCGGGCACGGGCGTGCGCGTCGGGGTCGGTGATGACGACGCCGTCGACCAGCTCGGGGCGGGCGGCGAGGACGGCCGCGTGGTCGGCGGGGGCGACGGCCTGGGCGAGGTAGCGCCAGCCGGGGAGGGCGGGGATGCCCTGCTCGCCGAGGTATTCCACGGTGGCCAGGACGTCCGGGCTCGGCGGGAGGAGGCCGCCGTCGCCGAGCGCGCCCAGGATGCGGGCGTCGTCGGCGGCCGCGGTGCGCAGTTCGAACAGGCGCCGCTCGGCGGAAGCGACGCTCTGGTCGAGCAGGTCGCGCAGCTCGTCGGCGCTGCGGTCGAACTCGTCGGCGGTGAGGGGCTGGGGGCGGTCGGCGTCCGTGGCGGCGCCCGCCGCGGCCTCATCGGTGCGGTCCGGTTCGTCGCCGGGCGCGGCGGCCTGGCGGGGCCGGGGAAGGGCGCCGGGCAGCCCGAGCAGCTCGGCGAGGCGGGGTTCGGCGGCGATCGAGTCGGCGGCCCTCAGCTCCGCCTCGTACGCCTGCTCGGCGGCGCGGGCGGCGTCGGCGGCGCGGGCGGCGGCCAGTTCGGCGCGGGACTCGTCGGCGGTGGCCCGGCGGGCCCGGTCGGCGGCGGCTCCGGCGGCCTCGCGGGCGGTGTCCCAGGCGGCAACGGCGGCCTGTTCGGCGTCGTTGGCGGCGAGTGCGGCCCTGGCGGGGTCGGCGTGCGGCGCGGTGTCGTCCAGCCAGCCGGCCCGGACGGCTTCGGCGGTCTCCTGCTCGACCTCGGCCAGGCGCTGGCGCAGATGGCCGGCCTCGCTGCGGGCGCGCTGGGCCTCGGTGGCGGCGGTGGTGGCGTCCCGGTGCGCGGCCTCGCCGGCGCTCTGCAGGGTGTCGGAGCGCTCCTCCTCCTCGTTGGCCCGGCTCTCGCCCGCCTCGGCGGCGGTGTGCAGGGCCCGTACGAGGTCGGCGGCGGCGCTCGCGCGGGCGGCGAGGGCGGGGGCGGCGTCGCGCTCGGCCTCCCGGATCGCGGCGGCGACACGGGCGGAGCGGTCGGCGGCGGCGCGGTGGCGCAGGACGGCCTCGGCGGCCTGCCAGGCGGCGTGCAGGGTGCGCGCGTCGCCCAGTTCGCGGCGCTGAGCGGAGGCGCTCCGCTCGGCGGCGGTGAGTGCCAGCGAAGCATGCCGGTAGGCGAGTTCGGCGGCGATCAGGGCGCAGCGCCCGCGGGTCTCCTCGGCGCCGGTGACCGTGTGGGCGGCGGCGGTGACCTGCTGGGCGAGCTCGGCGGCCCGGCCGCGCTCCTCGCCGGCGCGGGCGGAGAGGCGGCGGGCGAGGGTGCGGGTGCGGCGCTCGGATCCGGCGTGGATGTCGCGGGCGCGGGCGCGGGTCCCGGCGGCCTCGACGATGCGGCCGAGGAGGTCGACGGAGCCGGCGGTGAAGTCGCGTTCGGCGGTGAGCTCGGCGCGGCGGCCGAGCTTGTTGCCGAAGCCGCTGACGAGGTCGGCGAGGCCGTCCGTGTCACGGGTGTCGGTGACGGCGCGCAGCAGCAGGTCGGTGAAGTCGGAGTCCTTCTTGACCGCGAAGAGGCCGGCCGCTTCGCCCTCGTCGGCGTTCATCTCCCGCTGGTAGCGGAAGAGTTCGGGGTCGAGGCCCAGGTCGCCCAGGTGCTCGTTCCAGCGGTCGTGGATCTCCTCCCAGTGCACGTCGAGGTGCTGGTAGAACTTCCCGGCCTCGGTGAGCGCGTCGCGGAAGCCCTTCATCGTGCGGCGGCGGCCGCGGGCTCCGGAGACGCCTTCGGAGGGGCGGCCGACGGCGGTGGACTCGGCGACGGGCAGCGAGTCGAGGCCGAGGCCGGGGCCCGGGCGGAACGAGTACCACGCCTCGGCGAACTTGCGGGGGTCGTTGGAGACCTGGCGTCCGCGCCACTCGCTGACCTTGCCGACGACCACGCACTCCCCGGTCAGCGTGTGCTGCCATTCCAGGGCGACATGGCCGCAGTCGTCGGCGAGCAGGAACTTGCGCAGCACGCCGGAGCTGGCGCCGCCGAGGGTGTTGCGGTGGCCCGGAAGCATCACCGAGAAGATCAGCTTCAGCAGGACGGACTTGCCGCCGCCGTTCTCCAGGAAGAGGACGCCCGCGGGGGCGGGCCGGCGCGGGGGGCCGACCGGCTCCTCCTCGAAGAACTCCGCCTGCGCCGGGGCGGGACGGGGCACGGGCTCACCGACTCCGCGCAGGTCGAGCACGGTGTCGGCGTAGCGTGCGCCGGCCGGTCCGATGGAGTAGAGGCGGACCCGGGACAGCTCGTACATGGCGGCGGACTCTCGTCGTTCGGGAGGCGGAGGGAGGACGGCGGTGACGGGCGGCGGTCAGCCGTGGAACGGCAGGCCCGCGTCGGCCACCAGTTCCAGGTCGTCGGGGTCCGGGGGCGGCAGCAGTGTGGCGCTTCCGTCGGTGACGGGGACGACGCCCAGCTCCAGGAGCTCGGCCATGGCGGCGCTGCCGGCCATGTCGCGGACCTGGAGCTGGTAGCGGGCGGTCGTGCGGTACGTGCCGCCGGCGTCGTCGCCGGTGCGCTGGAGGAAGCCGGAGTCGGTGAGGAACGCGACGGCCTTGCCGATGATGCCGGTGGTGGAACCGGCGAGCCGGCGGGCGTCCTTGGTGGCGCCGGTGGCACTGCGCCGGGCGTAGACGCGCCAGCCGGCCTCCAGGCCCGGGGCGTCGCTGGCCGGGTCGGTGTTGTCGCCCTGCTCCTCGGCGCGCTCCTCCAGCCGGTTGCACGCCTGGCGTACGAAGGCGTCGACGCCGTTGACCGTGATCCGGCCGATGTAGGCGTCGTCGGCGAGGTCCTCGGGTCGCGGGAAGGCCATCGCGGCGACGGCGAGGTGGGCGAGGCCGTGCAGGAAGCGGTCGGCGCTGTCCGAGGAGGCGCGGCGCGCGTAGTCGCCCATGCGCACGGCGAAGACGGAGTCCTCGCCCGCCGTGACGGCCATGCCGGCCCGGGGGGACACCTCCAGGACGATGAGGCCGAGCCCGGTGGCGACGGCGTCGGCGAGCCGCGCGAAGGCGGGGTCGTCCCGGTAGCGGCGCAGCAGTTCGGCGTACTCCGCGTCGCGGGCGGGGAGCAGCTTGGGCTGGAGGCCGAAGGCGACGAGCCGGGCGGCGTCGGCCGCGTCCGCCGGGGTGACGGCGGCCGGTGCGGGCGCGGGGCGGTCGGGCTCGTAGGCGGGGGCGGGCCGGTCGGCGGGCTCGCTCCACGCGTCGGCGTGCTCTGCGCGGTGGTCGCTCACGACACTGGCTCCTCGGTGCGGTACGGGGTGCGGAAGGTGGTACGGGGATCCGAGGCTTTCACGGCGCCTCCGAGCGGTCGGCCGCCATGCCGGCCGCGTCGAGCAGGGCGGTGCCGACGATCAGGTCGGCGCCGCCGAACTCCTCGTCGTCCAGCGGAGTGCCGTCGTCCACGGAGAACAGCAGGCGGCGCTCGCCCTGGCGGTAGGCGGTGCCGACCGGGGGGCTCGCGGCGTGCACGGCGAGCAGGGCGACCAGGTAGGGCAGGTCCGGGTCGCTGCGGCGGGCGTCGGCGAGGAGGCCGGAGAGCCGGCGCGGCGCGTCGTGCTCCAGGTCGAGCAGCTCCATCGCGGCGGCCAGCTGCTCCTCGCTGAAGCGGCTGTCGTCGGGCGTGGCGATGAGGTCCGGCTCGGGCATCTCGGCGCCGAGGTGTTCGCGGGCCGGGGGCGGGCTGAGGAGCAGGTCGACCAGGTCGCCCACCCGTACGGAGACCGGGGTGCGCAAGCCCGTGCCGTGGGCGAAGAAGGCGTCGGTGGCGCGGCTCGCCCGCTCGACCGGGAGCGGCAGCAGCGGGGCGAGAAGCTGCCCGTAGAGGTCGAGGCCGGTGCGGGCGGCGGGTGCGGCGAACGCCTGGCGGTCCTGCTCGGCGCGGAAGAGCGGGCCGGCCTCCAGCAGCCGGGACTGGAGCTGGGTGTGGCGGCGGATGCAGTCCTTGACGATGTCGACCAGCTCGGCGGCGCGGCGCTTGTGCTCGGGTTCCCCGGCCTCGTCGCGGGCCTTGCGGATGTTGGTCAGGATCGCGTTCTCGTGGCGGTAGCGGTCGGCGACGTGGTCCAGGGCCTCGGCGATCATGTCGGGCACGGCGTTGAGCCAGTCGACCGCGCGGACGTTGCGCCGGGTGGCGTCGAGGGTCCTGCGCAGCGTCTCCGCGTACTGGACGGTCCGGTAGCGGGCCTGTTCGGCGGCGAGCTGGGCGTCGGCGAGGCGGCCCCGGCTGATCAGGACCTCCAGCTTCACCTCGGCGGCGATCTGGGCGCTGGTGACGTCCGTGTCGAGGGCGCCGACGAGGACGTTGACCGCTTCGTCGGTGGCCCTGAGGTAGACGCTGCCGCCGTGCCCGGGGACCTCCTCGATCAGCTTGAAGTCGTAGTCGCGGCGGACGTAGACGCCGTCGGGCCCGAAGGTGCCGTAGACGGCGCGGAAGCCGCGGTCCACGCTGCCGACGTTGATCAGGTTCTCCAGGACCCAGCGGGCGACCCGTTCGTGCTCGGCTGCGGGGCGGGCGGGGGCCTGGGCGGCGACCCGCGGGAGGAGCCTGGCCACTATCTGGTCGTGGTCCGCGCCGGTGTCGAAGTCCATGTTGAGCGTGACGTGGTCGATCGCGGCGAGGGCGACCTCGGCCATCGCATAGCCGCTGTACTCACCGGCGAGGTTCGCCTTGCGCACGTCCAGATCGTGCAGCGGCGCGGTGCAGGCCAGCGCGCGCAGCCGCCGCGACAGCCCCTCGTCGGCGGCCGGGCCCGGTGCGGGCCGCGGCCCCGCGCTGAGCTGGGGCGCAGCGTTGTCCGTGTAGGCAGGCGAAGTCACGGTGCACAGATTAGGTCCTCGCACCGACAACGGTCGAAACGGCGCAGAAGGGCCGCTCCCGGCGGACCGGTCAGGTCCCCGCGCCCTCCCCGCCCGGCTCCCCGTAGCCACCGCCCCCTGGCGTACGCAGCACCAGCACGTCGCCCGCGCCGGCGTCCGCGCTGTCGCAGGCGGCCAGCTCGGTGCGGCCGCCGTCGGCGCGTTCGATGTGCTGGCTGCCGAGGGCGCCCGGTCCGCCGCCCGCCATGCCGTACGGGGGCACGCGGCGGTGTCCGGTGAGCAGGGCCAGGGTGACCGGTTCGAGGAAGCGGATGCGGCGCTCCACCCCTCGGCCGCCCCGGTGGCGGCCCGCTCCCCCGCTGCCCTCGCGGATCCGGAAGCTCTCCAGCAGGACCGGGTAGCGCCATTCCAGGATCTCGGGGTCGGTGAGCCGGGAGTTGGTCATGTGGGTCTGGACGGCGTCGGTGCCGTCGAAGTCCTCGCCCGCGCCGGAGCCGCTGGCGACGGTCTCGTAGTACTGCACGCGGTCGTTGCCGAAGGTCAGGTTGTTCATGGTGCCGGAGCCCTCGGCCTGGACGCCGAGGGCGGCGTACAGGGCGCCGGTCACCGCCTGCGAGGTCTCGACGTTGCCGGCGACGGTGGCGGCGGGCGCGACCGGCGCGAGCATGGAGCCCTCCGGGATCCGGATCTCCAGCGGGTTCAGGCAGCCGCTGTTGAGGGGGATGTCGTCGGCGACCAGGGTGCGGAAGACGTACAGCACGGCGGCCATGACCACGGACTTCGGGGCGTTGAAGTTGCCCGGCTGCTGCGGGGACGTACCGGTGAAGTCGATGACGGCGGCACGGGCCTCGCGGTCGACGGTGACGGTCACCTCGATCACGGCGCCGTTGTCCGTCTCGTAGCGGTAGTGGCCGTCGTCGAGCCGGGCGACGATGCGGCGGACCGACTCCTCGGCGTTGTCCTGCACGTGGCCCATGTAGGCGTCCACGACCTCCGTTCCGAACTGCTCGGTCACGGCGCGCAGTTCGGCGATCCCCTTCTCGTTGGCGGCGATCTGGGCGCGCAGGTCGGCGAGGTTGGTCCCGGGGTCGCGGGAGGGGTACGGGGCGGTGGTGAGGTGGTCGCGGGTGGCGTCCTCGCGGAAGACGCCGTCCCGGACCAGGAGCCAGTTGTCGAAGAGGACGCCCTCCTCGTCCACGGTGCGGCTGAAGGCGGGCATGGAGCCGGGGGTGATGCCGCCGATCTCGGCGTGGTGGCCGCGCGAGGCCACCAGGAAGCGGAGCACCGGTCCGTCGCCGGTCGTGTCGAACACGGGGGTCACGACGGTGACGTCGGGGAGGTGGGTGCCGCCGTGGTACGGGTCGTTGATGGCGTAGACGTCGCCGGGGCGCATGGTGCCCGCGTTGCGGCGGAGCACTTCCTTGATCGATTCGCCCATGGAGCCGAGGTGGACGGGGATGTGGGGCGCGTTGGCGATCAGGTTGCCGTCGGCGTCGAACAGGGCGCAGGAGAAGTCGAGGCGCTCCTTGATGTTGACGGAGCGGGCGGTGTTCTCCAGGGTCACGCCCATCTGCTCGGCGATGGACATGAAGAGGTTGTTGAAGACCTCCAGCATCACCGGGTCCACCTGGGTGCCGACGGCCTGCCGGGCGGGGCGCGGGCGGGCGCGGGTGAGGACGAGGTGTCCGGTGGCGGCGAGTTCGGCCTGCCAGCCGGGGTCCACGACGGTGGTGGCGTCGGCCTCCGCGACGACCGCGGGGCCGGTGACGACGTCGGTGGCCCGCAGGTCGTCCCGGCGGTGGAGCGGCGCCTCCTGCCAGTGCCCCTCCGCGAACATCCGGGCGGTGTCGTACGGGCGGGGTGTGGTGGGGGCGCCCTCGTCGCGGGCGGCCGGCCTGGTCTCGGCGTGGCCGCCGGCGGTCCCGGTGGTCTCGACGGAGACCGTCTCCACGACGAGCCGCCGGTCGGCCGTGAAGCCGTAGCGGGCACGGTGCTCGCGGGTGAAGGCGTCGGTCATGGCTGCGGCCGTGTCCAGGGCGACGGGCAGGCTCGCGTCGGTGCCCTCGTACCTCAGCAGGACCCGGGCGCGGGTGGTGACGGCGTCGGCGGGGACGCCGTCGGCGCGCAGGTCGGCACTCGTACGGGCGGCGAGTTCGTCGCACAGCACCCGCACCCGGGTCTCGGAGTCCGCGTCCAGGGGGGCTTCGAAGGACTGCTCCCGCATGGCGGTGGCGTCGGCGAGCCCGATGCCGTACGCGGACAGCACACCGGCCAGTGGCGGGACGAGGACGGTGTCGATGCCCAGGGCGTCGGCGACGGCGCAGACGGCCTGGCCGCCGGCGCCGCCGAAGCCGGTGAGGGCGTAGCGGGTGATGTCGTGGCCGCGCTGCACGGAGATCTTCTTGACGGCGTTGGCCATGGAGAGGACCGCGATCTCCAGGAAGCCGGCCGCGGTCTCGGCCGCCGTCCGCTTGGTGCCGGTGGCCCGGGCGACCTCCTCGGCCAGTTCCTCGAAGCGCTCGCGGACGATGTCCGCGTCGAGGGGCTGGTCGCCGTCCGGCCCGAAGACGGCGGGGAAGTGGGCGGGGCGGATGCGGCCCAGCATGACCTGGGCGTCGGTGACGGTCAGCGGACCGCCCCGGCGGTAGCAGGCGGGGCCCGGGACCGCGCCGGCGGAGTCGGGGCCGACCCGGTAGCGCCGGCCGTCGAAGTGGAGGACGGAGCCGCCGCCGGCCGCGACGGTGTGGATGTTCATCATGGGGACGCGCATCCGGGCGCCGGCGACCTCGGTGCCCAGCTCGCGTTCGAACTCGCCCGCGTAGTGCGAGACGTCTGTGGAGGTGCCGCCCATGTCGAAGCCGATGACCCGGTCGTGGCCGGCCCGGGCGGAGGTGCGGACCATACCGACGACTCCGCCGGCGGGCCCGGAGAGCACGGCGTCCTTGCCGCGGAAGTGGGCGGCCTCGCGCAGGCCGCCGTTGGACTGCATGAACATGAGCCGGATGCCGGGGAGTTCGGCGGCGACCGAGTCGACGTACCGGCGCAGGATCGGCGAGAGGTAGGCGTCCACGACGGTGGTGTCGCCGCGTGGGACGAGCTTGATCAGCGGGCTGACCTCGTGGGAGCAGCTGATCTGGGTGAAGCCGGCGGTCCGGGCCTCGGCGGCGACCGCCTGTTCGTGGGCGGGGTGGCGGTAGCCGTGCATGAGGACGACGGCCGCGCTGCTCAGCCCGTCGGCGCGGGCTTCGCGCAGCCGGGCGGCGACGGCCTCGCGGTCGAGCGGGGTGACGGTGCGGCCGTGGGCGTCGATGCGCTCGGGGACCTCGACGACCCGGTCGTAGACGGCTTCCGGGAGCAGGATACGGCGGTCGAAGAGTCGGGGACGGTTCTGGTACGCGATGCGCAGGGCGTCCCGGAAGCCTTCGGTGATCACCAGGACGGTCGGTTCGCCGCGCCGCTCCAGCAGGGCGTTGGTGGCGACGGTGGTGCCCATCTTGACCGCGGCGACCCGGTCGGCGGGGACCGGCTCGTCGGCTCCGAGCCCGAGCATCAGCCGGATACCCGCGACGGCGGCGTCGCGGTAGCGGTCCGGGTCGTGCGAGAGGAGTTTGCGGGTGACGAGCTGTCCGTCGGGGCGCCTCCCCACCACGTCGGTGAAGGTGCCGCCACGGTCGATCCAGAACTCCCAGCGCCCGGTCATGCCCCCATACTGGCCCGCCGTCCGGTGATCGCGGAACAGGGCGGGGAGCGGCGCGCCCCCGACGCGCTGCACTCCTGGGGTACCGCGGGGTGTGCCGCCGGTCAGACCGCCGGGGCGTCCGGGCCGATCCTGCTGCGTACCGCCGACTGGACCTCGGCCTCCTCGGCGGGGTCGGCGGCCAGGCGGCGCAGCCTCTCGGCGACGCGCAGGTCGCCGGTCTCCGCGTGACGCGCGGCGACCTCGCGGGTCGTCTCCTCGCAGTCCCACAGGCACTCGACGGCGAACCCGGTGGCGAAGGACGGGTCGGTGGCGGCGAGGGCCCGGGCGGTCCGGCCGCGCAGCTGCGAGGACGACGTCTCCCGGTAGATGTGGCGCAGTACGGGTGCGGCGCAGGCGATGCCGAGGCGTCCGGCGCCGTCCACGAGCGCCCACAGCCGTGGCGCGTCCGGTCCGTCGCCGCGTACGGCGTCACGCAGCGCCCCGAGCACCGCCGGGGCGTCCTGCGGACCGCCGCGTCCGGCCAGCACGCCGGCGGCCGACGCCCCGAGCGCGTCGGGCCTGCGGGCCCAGCGGCGGGCGCGCTCCACGGCGTCCTCGCCGCACATGCGCTCGAAGGCGGCGACGGCGGCGTCGGCGACGGTGCCCCGGGGTTCGGCGGCCGCGGTCTCGATCAGGTCGAGCACGACGGGGTCGCGGACCTCGGCGGCCAGATAGTGCAGGGCGGCGCCGCGGGCGGCGTCGGGTCCGCTGCGGGCGGCCTCGACGATCTCGGCCCGGTTCTCCGGGCCCGCGACGGCGGCGAGGCAGCGGGCGGCGGGGACGTGGAGGACGCTGCCGCGCTCCAGTCCTTGCCGGGCCCAGTCGAAGACCGCCTGGACGCTCCAGCCGGGCCGGGGGCCGCCGGGGCGCATCTGGCGCTGCCAGCGGTCGAAGGACCCCTGCTCGGAGGCGGCCCGGACACGGGCGCCGACCGCCTCGCGCGGGTCGTCGGCCCACAGGCGCCAGGGGCGGGGTTCGTAGGCGTCCCGGACGGTCGCGGCCAGCTCGGCGCGGCCCTCGGGGTCGTCGGGGAAGCGGGCGAGCACGGGCCCGGCGAGGGAGCGGAGTCCGGCGTCGTCGTCGCGCAGGGCCAGTTCGTCCAGGGCCCAGGCCCAGTTGGAGCCGGTCGCGGCGTAGCGCCGCAGCAGGGCGAGGGCGTCGCCGCGCCCGTAGGAGGCGAGGTGGCCGAGGACGGACAGGGCGAGGCCGGTCCGCGAGTCCTCGGTGTCGAGGTGGTCCTCGGGGTCGGTCAGGTGCCGCTCGATCTCCTCGATGCCGCCGTCGAGGTCGAGGTAGAGGCGCGCGTAGTACAGGGAGCGGTTCTCCACCTGCCAGTCGTGGCGGGGGTCGCTCAGGACGCAGTGGTTGAGAGCCGCCAGGGCCTCGGAGCGCGGTGCGGCGAGTGCGTGCAGCGTGCCGTCGCCGCGGCCTCTCTGCAGCAGGCCGAGCAGGGTGCCGCTCGGCGCTATGAACGGATCGAACATGGGGAAAGCCTCACATCAAGCTGTCGACACAACCGGGACTGTGCAGTTCCACGTGCTCCGGGACGAGCACTGGGGCGAGCCCTAGGCCGCGCAGCAACATGATTCGCCGACCGCCGTCTTCTGCCTGGTGTAGAGCATCTTCCTCTGCCTCTCGTCGGTTGGCCCGGATCGGGCCCGCGACGTCATGATGACCCAGCCATTTCGCCACCGCGACCACATTTACGGCGTACCCGTTCAGCGGGCTCCGAAGAGTTCCAGCAGGTCGTCCTTGCCGAACATGCGTGCGGTGTCCACCGCGGAGGGCGTTCCGGCGGCCGGATCGGCGCCCGCGTCGAGGAGGGCGCGGATCACCGCTTCCTCACCCTTGAAGACCGCTCCGGCGAGGGGGGTCTGGCCCCGGTCGTTGGCCCGGCCCGGGTCGGCGCCGCGGGTGGCGAGGGCGGTGACCGCGGCGGCGTGCCCGTGGTAGGCGGCGAGCATCAGCAGCGAGTCGCCCCGGTCGTTGGTGAGGTTGGCGGGCACCCCGGCGTCCACGTAGGCGGCGAGGGCGTCGGCGTCGCCGGCCCGGGCCAGGTCGAACACCTTGGAGGCCAGCTCCACGACCTCGGGATCAGGGGCTTCGCTCATCGGGGTACCGCCTTCCTTGAACGTTCTCGGGCCGCCGCCGGCGGCCGGGACGTGCACGGCGGGGGCCGTGCGAGTGAACCGACAGGGTACTTCCCGTGCGGGTACATGATCAGGCCCGGGCTCCGCCTCCACCGCTCGGGTGAATAATCACCCTTTTAACCCGATTGCACCTTTTATCTTACGGATACTTGGGGTGAGCCTGGAAGGACTCATGGTGACCGTCCCCTCCAACCAGGAGCACACTCATGATCCTTTCCATGTCCGGCGTCGTCATCCTCGGCATCATCGTCTTCCTGTTCTTCAGGAAGGACGGCCTCAAGGCGTCGCACGCCCTCGTCACCGCCCTGTTCGGCTTCTACCTGGCCGGGACCGCCATCGCACCGAGCATCACCGCGGGCGGAGCGAGCCTGGCCGGACTCCTGGGCGGGATCAAGTTCTGACCCTCCGCCTCCGCACCGACCCCTTCAGGAGACAGACGTGGCCAGGCGACCACTCCCCCGCATTCTGAGCAGCGGCAGCGCTTCGATCACCCGCAGTCGGGAGATCGCGCGCACGGCCGCCGACAGCGCCACCGATGTGCTCCATCCGCTGATCACGCTCACGCGCGGTCTGCGGCTGCTGGCCGGTGCAGGACGGCAGAAGTGGGCCGCGACGCCCAAGGACCGGCGTGGCCCCACGCTGTTCCTCGCCGCGGCCTGCGTACTCGTGGTCGCGCTCATCCCGTACGGGCCGCTGCTGGCCCTCGTCACGGTGATGGGCGCGGCCGCATGGAAGGGACGCGACCGCACCCCCGCCAGAACCGGCCCGGACGAGGCGGAGACCGCGCGGCTGCGATCCCTGTACGAAGCGCTCGTGCCGTACTTCTCGACGGCCGAGGACCCCGAGCCGCTGTTCGGCCACGGCGGCGAGTGGGAGAAGGTCTTCAGCGGCTACGAGTTCGACGGCGACGGCCGCGTCTCGCGCCTCCAGGTCGCCTATCCCGCGTACTTCACCGACAGCGAGCCCGAGTCCCGGGCCCGGATCGAACAGCTGCTGCACGCCAAGTCGGGCCGTGGCCGGGAGTACCGGTTCAGCTGGGACGAGGAGGGCAACCGGCTCGTGATGAGCGTCCTCGACGCCCTGCCGACCTCGCTCACCGCCCAGCGCTTCGTCACCGCCCCCGGGGAGACCGTCCTCGGCTTCACGGACGAGGACGCCGTACGGCGCACCCTGCCGGTGAGCGACGGCACCGGCACCCGGGACGCGCCCGGCGTCGTCTGGCGCACCGGCCCCCGCTCCACCGAACCGCACCTGCTCGTCGCCGGGCAGCCCGGCAGCGGCACGACCACCCTGCTGCGGTCCATCGCCCTCCAGGCACTCCAGCAGGGCGACATCCTCATCGTGGAGGGCAGCGGCACCGGCGAGTACGCCTGCTTCACCGGGCGCGAGGGTGTCCTGGCCGTCGAGTGCGGGCCGGCCGGCGCGCTCTCCACCCTGGAGTGGGCGGCCAACGAGACGGAACGCCGGCTGATCGAGGCGAACCGCGCCCGGCAGGCCGGCGACCCGGTCCCCGAGGACCTGACCCGGCCGCTCTGGATCCTGCTGGACCGGCCGAGCGCGCTCGCCCGGCCGGCCGGTGACACGGCGCCCGACGCGCTGGAACTGCTCCAGATCCCGCTGCGGCACGGCCGGGCCGCCCATGTCGTCGTGGTGCTGGCCGAGGCGTTCGACCACCTCGACGGCCTCGGTGAGACGGTCCGGACGCACACCAGGGCCCGGGTGGTGCTCGGCGACTGCACCGCGGAGCAGGTCGAGGCGGTGCTCGGCACCGGGCCGCACACCACCCCGCCGCCGGACGCCCCGGCCGGCCGCGGCTACGCCCGGTTCGGCGCCGGACCGGTCCTGCGCATCCAGGTCCCGGCCACGCCCGACCCGTACGACGACGCCACCAGCGAGGCCCAGCGCGATGCGGTGCTGAGCCTGCTGCCGGAGCGGCGCACGGCGGTGGAGGCGGGGGCGCCGGAACCGGCGCCGGTGGAGGCGGTGGCGGCGCCGGTGGAGGCGGTGGCGGCGCCGGCCGCGCTGGAGGCCGTGGCCGTCGGCGACTGAACGCGTGGTGGTGGGGGGGGGGGGGGGGGGGGGGGGGGGGGGGGGGGG
>NZ_JBMNDO010000095.1:0-30526 GCF_052542855.1 Streptomyces sp. SAS_281 | reverse complement strand
GCCCTCACTCCCGAGGGCGGGCGCTTCCGTGTGCGGGGTCTCAGCCCTTCGGCGCCGCGACCGCCGCCTGCGGGCGGATCGGGAGGCGGTTGACCGGGCGGCCGGTCGCCGCGCGGACCGCGGCGGCCACCGCGGCCGGGGAGGTCACGACCGGAACCGCCGACGCGGGCTTCGCGCCGAACGGGGCGACCACGTCCCGCTCCTCGACCAGCTTCACGATCCGGATCTCCGGCGCGTCCAGCGAGGTCGGCAGGGCGTAGCCGGTGAGGTCCGGGTGGCGGATCAGGCCGCGGGCGGTGCGGAGGTTCTCGGTGAGGGCGGCGCCGATGCCCTGGGTGACGCCCGCCTCGATACGGGTCGCCAGCTGGGACGGGTTGAGGACGCGGCCGACGTCCTGGGCGACGGCCATCTCGACCACCCGGACCGAGCCCAGCTCGATGTCGACGTCCACCACCGCGCGGACCGCGCAGAAGGCCAGGCCCACGAAGGCGTCGCCCTGCCCGGACTCGTCCAGCGGCTCGGTGGGGTGCGGGCGGCACTGGGCGGTCGCCCACAGCTCCTTGCCGTCCAGCGCCTCCGACACGGTCGTGGAGAGCACCCCGTCGTACGAGGTGATCTTGCCGTCCGCGATCTGGAGCAGCTCCGTGGACATCCCGAACTGGTGCGCCAGGGGCTGGAGGAGCTGGGTGCGGACCATCTTCGCGGCGCGTTCGACCGCTCCGGCGGAGACCCAGGTGTGGCGGCCGTGCGTGGCCGCGCCGGCCGGGGGCTGGTCGGTGTCGACGGAGGCGACGTGCACCTCCTCGACGCCCAGGGTCTCCTGGACCACCTGCCGGGCCAGCGTGGAGAAGCCCTGGCCCGTCTCGACGGCCGCGCAGATGACGGTGGCGACCGAGTCGTGGACCCGGACCGTGGCCGTGGACACCTCGTCGGCGCCCTCCGCGCCCAGCATGTGCACCATGCCCAGCGCGTACCCGACGCCGCGCCGCACCGCGCCCGGTTCGCCCGCGCCCTCGGGGCCGCCCGGCAGCAGCCAGTCGTCCTCCGGGGCGTCCTTGGGCAGGGCGGGCAGCGGGTGGTCGCGGACGGCGGTGAGCAGCTCGGCGACGGGCGCGGGGCAGGTCACCGTCTGCCCGGTCGGCAGGATGTCGCCGGTGGCCAGCACGTTGCGCATGCGCAGCTCGGCCGGGTCGATCCCCAGCTTCGCGGCCAGCTTGTCCATCTGGCCCTCGTAGGCGGCGCAGACCTGCATCGCGCCCTCGCCCCGGACATGGCCGGAGGGCGGGTTGTTCGTACGGACGGCCCAGCCCTCGATGAAGGCGTGCGGGACGACGTACGGGCCGCAGGCGAAGGCGACCGCGGCGGCCAGCGACTCCGAGGACGCGTCCGCGTAGGCGCCCGCGTCCAGCAGGATCTGGGCCTCCACCTTGACCAGGCGCCCCTCCGCGTCCGCGTGGTGGCGGTAGCGCAGCAGGGTCGGATGGCGGTGGGCGTGGCCGAGGAAGGACTCCTCGCGGGTGGCGGCCAGCTTGACCGGGCAGCCGGTGCGCAGGGCGAGCAGGCCCAGAGGCAGCTGGAACGCGGGGTCCTCGCGGTCGCCGGTCGCGCCGGGCACGCCGGTGACGACGACCTTGACCCGCTCCGGTTCGAGGCCGAAGCAGGCGGCGGCCAGGTCGCGGTCGGTGTGCGGGTCCGTGGACGCGGTGTACAGCTCGACGCCGCCGTCCGGGCGGGGCACGGCGAGCCCGGCCTCCGCGCCGATCGGGGCGGGATCCTGGCGTCCGATGCGGTACAGCCCGTCCACGACGACCTCGCCGGCCGCCTCCGGGTCGCCGTAGCGCAGCGGGATGTGGCGGATGAGGTTGCCGTCGGGGTGCAGGGGCTCGGCCTCGAACGCCTTCTCCGGGTCGGTGACCGGGTCCAGCACCTCGTACTCGACGGCGATCGCGGCGGCGGCGAGCCGGGCGGTGTCGGGGTGGTCGGCGGCGACGGCGGCGATCGGCTCGCCGTGGTGGCGGACCAGGTCGGAGGCGAAGACGGAGCGGTCCACGACCTTGCGGCCGTACAGGGCCTCGCCCGGGACGTCCTCGTGGGTGACGACCGCGCGCACCCCGGGCATCTCGACGGCGGCCGAGGTGTCGATGGAGACGATGCGGGCGTGCGCGTGCGGGGAGCGCAGGACGGCCGCCCAGAGCAGGCCCTCGGCCCACAGGTCGGCGGCGTACGGGAAGGTGCCCTCGGTCTTGGCGCGGGCGTCGGCCGGCGGCAGCGAGGCGCCGATGCCGAGCCGCGGCTGCTCGGCCTCGGGTCCGCCCGGGCCGGCCGGCGACGGGATGCTGATCGTCGTGGGGGTGGCGCCGGCCGCGTCGTTGCTCACGCCATGCCTCCGTCCTGCTGGTGGGCCTGCACACTACCGGCGCCCGGTGCCGCCTGGTGCGGGATGCGGGGCGCCTCCGGCTCGCCGGCCCCGGTCTCCTCGGCGGCCTCGCGGGCCGCGATGACCTCGTTGACCGCGTCCAGGACGCCCCGGTAGCCGGAGCAGCGGCAGAGGTTGCCGCACAGCGCCCGCCGGGTCTCCAGCTCACTGGGGCGGTGGTTGCCCTCCAGGAGGTCGTGGACGGTCATCGCCATGCCGGGGATGCAGAACCCGCACTGGACGGCGCCGCAGTCGGCCAGCGCCCGCTGCACGTCGGACGGTTCCCCGTCGACGGCCAGGCCCTCGACCGTACGGACCTCGCTGCCGGCGGTCGTGGCGGCGGGGACCAGGCAGGAGGCGACGAGCCGGCCGTCCACCTGGACGTTGCACGCCCCGCACTCGCCCTGCGAGCAGCCGTCCTTGGCGCCGGCGAGGCCGAGGCGCTCGCGCAGCACGTAGAGCAGGGACTCGCCGATCCAGGCGTCCGTGACGGGCCGGTCGACGCCGTTGACGTGCAGCGTGTACGAGGCGGCGGGGTGCTCGCTGGGCAGCGCGGGCACCTCCGGGGCCGGCTCCTCGGGCACCTCCGGGGCCGGCTCCTCGGGCACCTCCGCGGGCTGGGGGGCGTCCTCCGCGTCCGGCACCGCTTCCGCGGTGGGCTTCTCCGCCACGGGGTCCGGGGCCGTCTCGGGCGCCTCCGCGAGGGCGTCGCCCTCCGGCTCGGGCTGATCGGGGCCGCCGGGCTCCGCCGCCTCGGGAGCGCTCTCGGCGGCGACGCCCTCCGGCGCCTCCGCCTCCGCGACCGGCTCGGGTGCCTCCTCCGGGGCCGCGTCCGGCACCGCCCAGGGCGCCGGGGCGCCGCCCGGCAGCGTGGCCGGGCGGTCCGCGTACCAGTCGGCGGCGGGGGGCGGGGTGTACAGCTCGCCGGAGTCGTCCGAGAGCGGGGCGGCCGTGGCCGGGGCCGGCCAGGACGAGGTGTCCACCGACCACTGGCCGGTGGCGGCCGGGTCCGTACCGTACGGCTCCTGGTACGAGCCGGGGTGCTGCTCGGTCCCGGGGTGCGGGTAGCCGTAGCCGGACTGCTGGTTCGGGTCGGGCCAGTGCACCGCTTCCGGCGCCGGCTGCTGGTCCGGGGCCGGGACGGTCCAGTTGCCGGTGGCCGCCGGGTCGAGGCCGGCGGCCGGGGTCAGCGGCAGGATCATCGGCGGGGTGTAGCCGTGGCCCGGCGCGGCCAGCGGGATGTCCGCCAGGTCCTCCGGCGGCAACTGGACGAAGGCCGTCGCGTCGCCGTCGTAGTCGCCCTGCGGGGTCGGCTGCCAGCCCCCGTGCTGCTCGGCGGGGTTCTCCTTGCTCACGACAGTGCCCTCCCCAGCGCGCGTCGGGCGAGCGCGGCGACGGTGCGCCGCAGGTGCAGTACGGCGGGGGACGGCGGTGGCGCCTCTCCCCCGTCGGCGGGTGGTCCGGGGTCCGGGACGCAGGCGGCCGCGACGTACTCGCCGAAGGCGGCCAGCGCGTCGGGCGCGAGGCCGCGCGCCCCGTCCCAGTCGATCAGCGAGGCGATCCAGTGCTCCGCCTCCAGCGGGCGCAGCGGCATCGGCGCGATGGCGCCGACCGCGCAGCGCACCCCGCGCCTGGCCGGGTCGAGGACGATCGCGACGGAGGCCGTGGCGCGGCCGGGCCCGGTGCGGCCGGTGGCCTTGAGGAACACCTGCGGGGCGTGCAGCAGGGGCACCCGGACGAAGCCGATCAGCTCGGCGGGCTCCAGCATCTCGCGGCCGGCCAGCAGGTGGGAGACGGGGATCTCGCGGCGGGCGCCGCCGGGTCCGGCGATGACGAGCTCGGCCTCCAGCGCGGCGAGCACCGGCAGCGCGTCCCCGGTCGGGGCGGCGGTCGCGATGTTGCCGCCGAGCGTGCCGGCGTTGCGGATCTGCGGAGGGCCCGCGGCGCGGGCGGAGGCGGCGAGCGCGGGGATCAGGGCGGCGAAGTCGGGCCGTCCCATGCGGGCGTGGGTCAGACCGGCGCCCAGCAGGGCGTGCCCGTCCTGGTAGTGCCAGCCGCGCAGCTCGCTGATCCGGCCGAGTCCGACCAGACCGGAGGGGCGCAGAAGCCCCTTGTTGACGGCCGACATCAGGTCCGTGCCACCTGCCACGGGGACGGCGGCCGGCATGGCGCCGAGTGCCGCCACCGCCTCGTCCAGCGAGGCAGGCAGCGTCACGGACTGCGTCGCCTGCGGTGCGTGCGTGGTCAACCCAGCTGCCCCTTCCCGGTGTCCCGGCGCTCCCGCCTGTTTCGCCGTACGGTACGTGCTCGAAGCCCGGACGTGGCAACTCTGGCACATCTTCGGACCGGCCCGACGCGCAGGTCCGCGAAGGGTGTGTCCGTCCATGGTCAGGGTAATGGTCCCGTTTTCACGCCGGTTCGGCGGTGGGCACCCTTTGCCGGTCTTGCACATCTCCGTACGGCTTTCTCCGTTACCGGGGCGGCGCACCTCCGAACGGCCGCCGCCACCACGGTCGCAGGGTCCTTGGTGGCGGGAGAGCGGGTCGGGGCCGGGCTCACACGTTCGGGGGTGCCCCCTCGATCGGGCGTCCGAGGATGCCGGGGCGCTTCTGCCAGGGGAGCGGTCCGGACGGCGGCCGGTAGCCGACGCCGAGGGCGTCGAGCCGGGCGTAGTGGGCGGTCATGCGGCGCTCGAATCCGGCGAAGTCCCGTTCGTCCGGGGCGGGCAGGGCCGACCAGGCGACCTCGGCGAAGGCGGCGAGGCGGGGGAAGACCTGGTAGTCGACGCGCGCCCGGTTCTGCATGACCTCGGACCAGGCGTTGGCCTGGGTGCCGAGGACGTGCCGGGCCGCCTCCTCGCTCAGGGCCGGCGGCACGGGTTCGAAGCGGTAGACGTCCTCCAGGGTGCGGACGTATCCGATGGGCATCGGCTCGTCGGGGCCGCCGTGCTGACGGTGGTCCAGATAGACCTGCTGCTCGGGGCACATGACGACGTCGTGCCCGGCCTCGGCGGCGGCGATGCCGCCCGCGTAGCCGCGCCAGGAGGAGACGGCGGCACCGGGGGCCAGGCCGCCCTCCAGGATCTCGTCCCAGCCGATGAGGCGGCGGCCGCGCCCGGCGAGCCAGGTGTCGAAGTGGCGGATGAACCAGGACTGGAGCTCGTCCTCGTCCGCCAGGCCGAGTTCCTTGATGCGGGCCTGCGCGGCGGGCGACTGCTTCCACTGGTCCTTGGGGCACTCGTCGCCGCCGACGTGGACGAACGGCGAGGTCTCCGGCGGGAAGAGTGCGAGGAGCTCCTCGAAGACGCCCTCGTAGAACCGCAGGACGTGGTCGGTCGGGGCCAGGACGTTGGGGGTGACGCCCCAGTCGTCCCAGACGCCGAGCGCCGAGGTGTCGATGACGTCGGTGTTGCCGAGCTCCGGGTAGGCGCTGATGGCGGCCTGCGAGTGGCCGGGGATGTCGATCTCGGGGACGACCCGGATGTGCCGGGCGGCGGCGTAGGCGACGATCTCGCGGATGTCGTCCTGGGTGTAGTAACCGCCGTGCGGGGTCTCGTCCCACAGTTCGGAGGCCCGGTGCCCGTACTTCGTGCGGGGACGCCAGGCGCCGACCTCGGTGAGGCGGGGGTACCGCTTGATCTCGACGCGCCAGCCCTGGTCGTCGCTGAGGTGGAAGTGGAAGACGTTCAGCTTGTGGGCGGCGAGCAGGTCGAGGTAGCGCAGCACGTCGTCCTTGGGCATGAAGTGCCGTGCCACGTCGAGCATCAGGCCGCGCCAGCCGAAGCGGGGCGCGTCCTCGATGTCGGTGAACCCGAAGCCGTGGACGGCGGCCTCGCCCACGGGCGCCCGGCGGAACGCCTCGGGGCCCAGCAGCTGGCGCAGGGTCTGGGCGCCCCAGAACACCCCGGCGGGGCTGCCGCCGGTGATGACGACGGCCTCGTCGGCCAGGGTGGTGAGCCGGTAGCCCTCGGTGGGCAGGGTGGCGTCGGTGCGCAGCACGATGGCGCGCGGGGCGCCCTCGGGGCCGGGGGCCAGAGGCAGGCCGAAGGCGGCGCCCAGGGTGGTGCGCAGCCAGCGCTCGGTGGTCTCGGTGCCGGGGGCCGCCGCGATGGTGGTGGACGCGTCGAGGACGAATCCGCAGCGCCCCCGGTCGTCGGCGCGCTGGGGCGCCGGGATCAGTTCCATGGCCATGACGTCAGTCCTTAACCGCTCCGCCGAGTCCGGAGACCAGGCGTCGCTGTACGAGTACGAAGAAGACCAGCACGGGCACGGTCATCACCGTGGAGGCTGCCATGATCCCGCCCCAGTCGTTCTCGTCGGGTTTGAAGAAGACCAGCAACGCCATCGGGAGCGTCGACTGGGAGGTGTCGCTGATGATGAACGACTTCGCGAACAGGAAGTCGTTCCAGGTGGAGATGAACGAGAAGACGCTCGTCGCCACGAGGCCGGGGAGGACCAGCGGGAAGAGGATCTGCCACAGGAAGCGGGTACGGCTCGCCCCGTCGATGTACGCGGCCTCCTCCAGGGCCTCCGGCACGGCCCGGACGAATCCGCGCAGCATCCAGACCGCGAACGGCAGCGAGAACGCCAGGTGCGGCAGGATCAGCGAGCCGAGCGTGTTCAGCTGGCCGAAGTCCCGCATCAGGAAGAACAGCGGGATCGTCAGCGCCTCGACCGGCACCATCTGCGCGACCAGGAACATGATCAGCAGCGTGGTCCGGAAGCGGAACCGGAACCGGGTGACCGCCGTGGCCGCCAGGAACGCGATGAGCGCGGAGGCGACGACGACCGTACCGGCGACGAGCAGGCTGTTGAGGAAGTAGCGCCCGAAGTCCTGCTGCTGGAAGACCCGCCGGAAGGAGTCCAGGGACGGCGACAGGGTCCAGGGCCTGGGGTGCGTGGACTGGACCTCGCCCGCCGGTTTGAGGGCGGAGAGCACCATCCAGTACAGCGGGAAGGCGACGGCGGCGGCGATGAGCAGGGCCGCGGCCTCGGCGGCGAGCCGGCCGGGCCGGCGGACGAGCGGGCGGACGGCCGGGATCACAGTTCCTCCCCCTGACGGCGTACGAGGCGCAGGTACACGAGCGTGACGGCGAGCAGGATCAGCAGCATCACGACGCCGATCGCGGAGCCCAGGCTGTACTGCGAGGAGGCGAACGCCTTCTGGTACGCGTACACGTTGAGCACCAGGTTCTGCCCGGCGATCCCGCCGCCGTTGGTCATGACGTAGATCTGGGTGAACACCTTGAAGTCCCAGATGACCGACTGGATGGTGACGACGGTCAGGATCGGCCGCAGCATCGGGGCTGTGACGGAGCGCCAGATCCGCCACTGCGAGGCCCCGTCGAGCGCCGCCGCCTCCAGCACCTCGGTGGGGATCGCCCGGATGCCCGCGTACACGGTGACCATCACGAACGGGAAGGAGCACCACAGGACTTCGAGGAGCACCAGCGCGAAGGCGCTGTAGCGCCCGTACGTCCACGAGTGGTCGCCGAGTCCCAGGATCCGGTTGACCGGGCCGAAGTCGGCGTCGAAGAGGAAGACCCAGACGGTCGACCCGGTGATCGCGGGGGTCGCCCAGGCGCCGAGCGCGGCCAGCATGAGGGCGAACCGGGGCACGGCCCGTATCCGGGTCAGCAGGACGGCCAGCGCGCAGCCGGTGAGCAGGGTGGCCAGGACGCAGGCCGCGGCGAAGACCACGGTGGCGAGGAGGACCTGCCAGAACTGGCCGTCCCCGAAGAGGGCGGTGTAGTTGCCGAACCCCTGGAAGGTGGCCGGTTCGCCGCCGCTGACCTGGGCCTGGGTGTACTCCAGGAAGGAGATCAGCCCGAGCTGGTAGATCGGGTAGACCAGCAGCCCGCCGAGCAGGACGAGCGCGGGCAGCAGGTAGAGCCAGGGGGTCCAGCCCGGCCGCCGGGCCGGGGAGGCGGGCCGGCGGCGCGGACCGGTGGGGCGCGTCTTGTACGCCGTGCTGTTCGCGGTCATCGTCAGCC
The DNA here is from genome assembly GCF_052542855.1 of Streptomyces sp. SAS_281. Lineage (NCBI taxonomy): Bacteria > Bacillati > Actinomycetota > Actinomycetes > Kitasatosporales > Streptomycetaceae > Streptomyces > Streptomyces sp. SAS_281. The sequence continues at coordinate 22,118 of NZ_JBMNDO010000095.1, read as the reverse complement.
CGCTTCGGCGAACGCCGCGTCCATCTTCTTCGCGGCGTCGTCGGCCGCCTTCGCCACGTCCTTACGGCCGCTGACGATCTCCTGGAACATCGTGGGCAGGATCAGCGAGGAGTCGATCTGCCCCCAGGCCGGGGAGGCGGGGACGAACTCGGCGCCGGCGCCGAGCGTCCTGACGAAGGGCTCGACGAACGGCTCGCGCTTCGCGGCGGCGGCGCGGACGTCGGTGTAGGTCGGCAGGAAGCCCATCGCGTCGAACATGCGGGCCTGGGACGCCTTGCCGGTCAGCTCCTTCATCAGGTCGACGGCCAGGGTGCGGTGCTCGCTGCTCTTCAGCACGCCGATGTTGTTGCCGCCGGCGAACGCGGGCGCTATGGAGCCCTCGGCGACGCCGGGCAGCGGGACGACCGCGTACGCGCCCTTGACGCTGCCGGCCTCGACGGCCGCGTGGCTGAAGTCGCCGCCGATGGCCATGGCGGCCTTGCCGGACGCGAAGGCGGTGACGGTCGCGTTGCCGCCCATCGCGGCGCACTTGGCGGGCGGGCAGTTGGCGGCGCCGAACAGCGAGGTGTACGCCTCGATGCCCTTGCGGGCCTTCGCGCTGTTGATGGCCGCCTTGTACGTGGAGCCGTCCCGGTCGGCCAGTTCGCCGCCGTTGGCCCAGATGAACGGCATCGCGCCGTAGGTGTAGGCGCCGCCGACGGCGAGCCCGTACAGGTCCGGCTTCTTCTTGTGGATCTTCTTGGCGGTGGAGATCAGTTCGGCCTGGGACCTGGGCGGTTCGATGCCCAGGTCCGCGAAGACGTCGGTGCGGTAGTACAGCGCGCGTACGCCGACGAAGAGCGGCGCCCCGTAGACCTTGCCGTCGACCGTCACGGACTGCCTGGCGGCCGGGTCGGTGTCCTTGGCGTCCGCCCAGGCCCCGAACTCGGGCGTGATGTCGGCGAGCCCGCCGTCCTTGACGTACCCGGCGGTGTCGGTGTTGCCGTACTCGATGAGGTCGGGGGCGCTCTCCGGGTCGTTGAAGGCGGCCTTGACGCGCTGGGCGCGGGTCTCGACCGGGATGTACTCGATCTCGACCTTCGCGCCCTTGTGGGCCTTCCTGAAGGCGGTGACCGCGGTGTCGACCACCTTCTCCTTCGGCTTGTTGCCGACCTCCTGGAACAGCCAGACACGCAGTGTGCCGGTCTTCTCGTCGCCCTTGGCTCCGGTGTCGGAGGTCTGCGGCGCGCAGGCGGTGGCGGTGAGGCCCGCCAGGACGAGCGCCGCGGCCGGGGCGGCGATTCGGGCAGAGAACTTCATCCGGGAACCCCTACCGGTCAGCGTTGCAACATGTGCAACGCGTGTTTCGTTCTGCACAACAGGCAGGAGAGTAGGCCGGGCTGGGGACGGCGACAAGTGGTCTGCACCACTCCGTGACCTGGCGGAGCAGCCCGTGCAACGGCATACGAAAGACCCCCGGGGCACGCGAACGCGTGCCCCGGGGGTCTCCCGGACCTTCAGCCGTGGGCCGTACCGGTGGCCGCTACTTCTTGTCCTTGCCGCCCTTGCCCTTGTCGCCGCCGGCGCCCATGGACTCGTAGATCTCCTTGCACATCGGGCAGACCGGGTACTTCTTGGGGTCGCGCCCCGGTACCCAGACCTTGCCGCACAGTGCGACCACGGGGGTGCCCTCCAGGGCGCTCGCCATGATCTTGTCCTTCTGGACGTAATGGGCGTAGCGCTCGTGGTCGCCGTCGCCGTTCGACACCTGCGGTGTCGGTTCCACGAGGGTTCCGGTACCTGCCCCGCGCTCGGGCTCGAGAGTGCTCATAACCGCCAAGCGTACTGAAGAACGGGACATCAGTTCAGCGAAGGGTCGTCCGGATACGTGGCGATCATGGCCAGTTCGCTGCGCTGCCGCCGCAGGACCGCACGCCACAGGCCCTCCGGGCGCGGCGAGGACACGTCACCGGGCTCCGATTCCACCACGTACCAGGCACCCTCGGACAGCTCGCGCTCCAGCTGTCCCGGCCCCCAGCCCGCGTACCCCGCGAAGATCCGCAGCGAGCCCACGGCCGCCGCCAGCAGCTCGGGCGGCGCCTCCAGGTCCACCAGGCCGATCGCCCCGTACACCCGGCGCCAGCCGAGAGGGCCGTCACCGCCCGGGATCACCGCGACCCCGAGGGCGGAGTCCAGCGAGACCGGGCCGCCCTGGAAGACGACCTCCGGCTCACCGGTCAGCCCGGCCCAGGCCGCCAGGATGTCCACGACGCCCACCGGGGTCGGCCGGTTGAGGACCACGCCGAGGGAGCCCTCCTCGTCGTGGTCGAGGAGCAGCACGACCGCACGGTCGAAGTTCGGGTCCGCCAGGGCGGGCGCGGCCACGAGCAGCCGCCCTGTGAGCGAGGACACCTCGGTCATGGCAGAAATGATCCCGCATCTCCGGCCCCGGCGGGGGCCAAGTGACGTGCTCGTCGCGCTCGGTGCCCGAGCGCAGCTCAGGGCGCACGGGTGCACGAGGAGCGCATGGCCGGATCGCCGATCCGGACGGTAACCCTCCGCAAGTCCCGCGCAGCAGAGCGTGTTGTGGCGGATTCATGACGTTCGTACACCACCCGTTCCCCTACGGAACGGGGGTGCGGGGCCATTACCCTTTCGTTTGGCCCCCTGCCCGACCACTCCGGAACGCGAGATTCATGACCGGCACAGACGATGTCCTGCTTGTCCACGGCGGAACCCCGCTGGAGGGTGAGATCCGCGTCCGAGGCGCCAAGAACCTGGTGCCCAAGGCGATGGTCGCCGCACTGCTCGGCAGCGGGCCCAGCCGGCTGCGCAACGTGCCCGACATCCGCGACGTACGCGTGGTGCGCGGGCTGCTCCAGCTGCACGGGGTGACGGTCCGCCCCGGCGAGGAGCCGGGCGAGCTGGTCCTGGACCCCACACACGTCGAGAGCGCCAACGTCGCCGACATCGACGCCCACGCGGGCTCCTCGCGCATCCCGATCCTGTTCTGCGGGCCTCTGCTGCACCGCCTGGGCCACGCCTTCATCCCGGGGCTCGGCGGCTGCGACATCGGCGGCCGGCCGATCGACTTCCACTTCGACGTGCTGCGCCGGTTCGGCGCGACCATCGAGAAGCGGGCGGACGGGCAGTACCTGGAGGCCCCGCAGCGGCTGCGCGGCACCAAGATCCGGCTGCCGTACCCCTCGGTGGGCTCCACCGAGCAGGTGCTGCTGACCGCGGTGCTCGCCGAGGGCGTCACGGAGCTGTCCAACGCGGCCGTGGAGCCGGAGATCGAGGACCTGATCTGCGTCCTGCAGAAAATGGGCGCGATCATCTCGATGGACACCGACCGGACCATCCGGATCACCGGTGTGGACCGCCTCGACGGCTACACCCACCGCGCCCTCCCGGACCGCCTGGAGGCCGCCTCCTGGGCGTCCGCCGCGCTGGCGACCGAGGGCAACATCTACGTCCGGGGCGCCCAGCAGCGCTCGATGATGACGTTCCTGAACACCTACCGCAAGGTGGGCGGCGCCTTCGAGATCGACGACGAGGGCATCCGCTTCTGGCACCCGGGCGGCGCGCTCAACGCCATCGCGCTGGAGACGGACGTGCACCCCGGTTTCCAGACGGACTGGCAGCAGCCGCTGGTGGTCGCGCTGACGCAGGCCGCGGGCCTCTCCATCGTCCACGAGACGGTGTACGAGTCCCGGCTCGGCTTCACGTCCGCGCTGAACCAGATGGGCGCGCACATCCAGCTCTACCGCGAGTGCCTGGGCGGCTCGGACTGCCGCTTCGGCCAGCGCAACTTCCTGCACTCCGCGGTCGTGTCGGGCCCCACGAAGCTCCAGGGCGCGGACCTGGTCATCCCGGACCTGCGCGGCGGCTTCTCGTACCTGATCGCCGCCCTCGCGGCCCAGGGCACCTCCCGGGTGCACGGCATCGACCTGATCAACCGGGGCTACGAGAACTTCATGGACAAGCTGGAGAAGCTGGGCGCGAAGGTGGAGCTGCCGGGCGGCTCACTGGTCTGAGCGGCGCTTCCGGCCCCGGCGCACCGGGGTCCCGCCCCCGTCTCCGGCGGGCGGGACCCGGGTACGCCGGGGCCTTGCCCGTTCAGAGGCGCTTGCAGTTGATCACGGCACCCTTCTCGGTGCCCCGGGACAGTGTGAGCCGGACGTCGCGCCCCGTCACGCGCATGTGGAGGGTGTCCACCGGCAGCCCGTCCCAGCCGGGCGCGTACGCGCAGTCGCCGTCGTAGTCCGACGGGATCGCCCCCGGAAAGCCGCTGACCGACAGCGCGGACCCCACCTCCTCGTCACCGGCCCCGAAACCGTCCGGGGCGTCCACGGACACGCCGTCGCCGTCGGAGCGCCACGTTCCGGTGATGCCGTCCCACTGGTCGCTCTCCCAGGTCCCGTCCTCGTGGACGGTGAGGGTGGCGTCGGCACTCGTGCCCTCCGCCCGGTAACGCCACGTGCCCACGACGAATGCCTTGATCGCCTGCTGTCGCGGTCCGCCGCCCGTCCCGTTGCCCCCGCAGGCCGAGACGAGTGACGCGGCGGCCCCCAGGGCCAGGTAGCGCAGCGCGGTCCGGCGCCGGATGTGCAGCGTGGCGTGCTTGGACACGGTCCCCCCCCCCCCCCCGAGTGCTGGTTCGTCAGCGGTCGCCGGTCCCTGCCCCGGGCCGGGGGCCCAATGTAGGGGCGCCGCTCCTGGCACCGGTAGCCCGGAACCGGCCTGTGTGCCGCCGACAGGCGCGGAAAGGCCCCTCTGCGGGCCGAATGCCGAAGGGCGGGCACCCCGTACGGGGTGCCCGCCCTTCGTCGTGCCCAGGGGTCTTACTTGCCCTTGGCGGCTTCCTTGAGCTTGGAGCCCGCGGAGACCTTCACGCTGTAGCCGGCCGGGATGTTGATCGGGTCGCCGGTCTGCGGGTTACGAGCGGTGCGAGCGGCACGGTGCGTGCGCTCGAAGGTCAGGAAACCGGGGATGGTGACCTTCTCGTCGCCCTTGGCGACGACCTCACCGACGGTCTCGGCGAGAGCGGCCAGCACGGCGTCGGCGTCCTTGCGGGTCACCTCGGCACGGTCGGCCAGGGCGGCCACCAGCTCACTGCGGTTCATGTTGTTACTCCCGTGTTCTTCTTGCCTGTGAGGCGTGAGATCGAAGCCGATGCTGCCAGGGCCCTCGGACAGTCCCCGTACCCGGGTCCGCCCTTGAGAGGGTCCGGTAGACCTCGCGCCCTGTGGGGTCTCCCCTGGACGTAGTCCTTGAGGAAACATCCTGCCCCCACCTGCGGCGGGAAAGCCAATCCGGCACCCCCCGGGAGCCGCGCGAACAGCACCACTGCCTCATCGTGGTGACGTCCCGTCGACTCCCCCGGAGCCGTCCGCAGCGGGTGCGGGGCTCCGCGGGACGCGTCGCCCGCCCACCCTAAAGGGGCGTTTGGGGCGCCGCGACCCGCGACGCGCCGTAGTCAGGGCGACGTGGGCGCCGTCACAGTGGCTCCGGCGGCCCGCGCGGCGTCCCGGACGGCCCCGGCGACCGCTCCGGCGACCTTGTCGTTGAAGACCGACGGGATGATGTAGTTCGCGTTCACCTCGTCCTCGGCGACCACACCGGCCAGGGCGCGCGCGGCGGCGAGCATCATGTCCGTGTTGACGGTGCGGGACTGGGCGTCGAGCAGGCCGCGGAAGACGCCGGGGAAGACCAGCACGTTGTTGATCTGGTTCGGGAAGTCCGACCGCCCCGTGGCCACGACGGCGGCGGTGCGGCGGGCGATCGCCGGGTCCACCTCGGGGTCCGGATTCGCGAGCGCGAACACGATGGCGCCGTCCGCCATGGCCGCCACGTCGTCCCCGTCCAGCACGTTGGGGGCGGAGACGCCGATGAAGACGTCGGCCCCGACCACGGCCTCCTTGAGGGTGCCGGTGATGTTCTCCGGGTTGGTGTTGTCGGCGATCCAGCACAGCGGCGAGTCCGGGTCGGCGGACCGCAGGTCCTCGCGGCCGGAGTGCACCACGCCGTGGATGTCGGCGACGACGGCGTGCTTGACGCCCGCGGCGATGAGGAGCTTCAGGATGGCCGTACCGGCCGCTCCGGCGCCGGACATGACGACCCGCACGTCCCCGATCGCCTTGCCCACCACGCGCAGCGCGTTGGTCAGCGAGGCCAGGACGACGATCGCCGTGCCGTGCTGGTCGTCGTGGAAGACGGGGATGTCCAGGGCCTCGCGCAGCCGGGCCTCGATCTCGAAGCAGCGCGGCGCGGAGATGTCCTCCAGGTTGATCCCCGCGAAGCCGGGCGCGATGGCCTTGACGATCTCGACGATGGCGTCGGTGTCCTGGGTGTCCAGGCAGATCGGCCACGCGTCGATGCCGGCGAAGCGCTTGAAGAGGGCCGCCTTGCCCTCCATGACGGGCAGCGCGGCCTTCGGGCCGATGTTGCCGAGGCCGAGCACCGCGGAGCCGTCCGTCACGACTGCGACGGAGTTGCGCTTGATGGTGAGACGGCGGGCGTCCTCGGGATTCTCGGCGATCGCCATGCAGACCCGGGCCACGCCGGGGGTGTAGATCATCGAGAGGTCGTCGCGGTTGCGGATGGGGTGCTTGGACGCCATCTCGATCTTGCCGCCGAGGTGCATGAGGAACGTACGGTCGGAGACCTTGCCGAGAACGACGCCCTCGATACCGCGCAGCCCCTCGACGATCTCGTCGGCGTGCGCGGTGGAGGAGGCGGCGATCGTGACGTCGATCCGCAGCTTCTCGTGGCCGGAAGCGGTCACGTCGAGGCCGGTGACCGAACCGCCGGAGGACTCCACGGCCGTGGTGAGCTGGGAGACCGCGGTGCCGCTCGCGGGCACCTCCAGCCTGACCGTCATCGAGTACGAGACGCTGGGCGCCGTTGCCATGGCCGAGTCCTTCGCTTTCCTTAGCTTCATTGCTACGCGCGTCCGAGCTCCGAGCAGGCCCGGCAGCGGACACGCCTTCCGATATTCGCACCTACCGACGAGTAGCCGTTAATGACTGTCGCAGCGCGGAAACTGTTTTCCACCATACGAGAGAGCGCGGCGCAGCGGAACCCCTGCCCGGGAACGCGAAGAGGCCCGCGCCACCGGAAGGTGACGCGGGCCTCTTCTTCAGTTGACGACACCGGCCCGCCATGCTCGCCTCGCGGCAAGTGGTCGCTCGAAGCGACTAAGGTTGGGCCCGGGGGCTTGGATCGAGCCGGTGCCACCCCCAGGCTAACAAATCACCTGGAAAAGCGATTCCCGCGGCGCGGGTTGACCGGAATCCGCCCCGCCCCGCCCGCTCCCTCAGTCCCTGAGCAGGTCCGGCACCCCGTCCGCGTCCGGCAGGTCCCGCTCCCCCGACACCACGGTCAGCTGCTGGGTCGCCCGGGTCAGCGCCACGTACAGCACACGCAGCCCGGCCGGGGACTCGTCCGCGATCTCGGCCGGCGAGACCACCACCGTCGCGTCGTACTCCAGACCCTTGGCCTCCAGGCTGCCGAGCGCCACCACCCGGTCACCCAGCTCCGCCAGCCACTCGCGGGCCTGGGCGCGCCGGTTCATCGCCACGACGACCCCGACCGTGCCGTCCACCTCGGCGAGCAGCCTCCGCGCCTCCTCGCGCACGGTCCCGGCGAGGTCGTCGCCGCGTACGGTCTCGAAGCGCGGGACGACGCCCGTGGAGCGGACGGCGGCCGGGGACTCCATGCCGGGCATGGCGAGGGCCAGCACCTTCGCGGCCAGCTCGGCGATCTCGGCCGGGTTGCGGTAGTTCACGGTCAGCGTGAAGTTCCGGCGCGGCCGGCTGCCCAGCGCCTCGTCACGGGCGGCCGCCGCCTCGTCCGGGTCGGACCAGGAGGACTGCGCCGGGTCCCCGACGATCGTCCAGGTGGCGTGCCGGCCCCGCCGGCCGACCATCCGCCACTGCATGGGCGTGAGGTCCTGCGCCTCGTCCACGATGACGTGGGCGTACTCGGTGCGCTCCGCGGCGAGCCGTTCGGCCCGCTCCCACTGGGTCTCCTCGCGGCGGGGCATCAGCTCCTCCAGCCCGGTGAGCTGGTCCAGCGGGTCCGCCTCGCGCTTGCGCCGGGGGCGGCTCGGGGTGCCGAGCAGCGTCTGCAGCTCGTCCAGGATCGCCACGTCGTGCACGGAGAGCGGCCCCTGTCCGGCGGCGTCCAGACGCCTGAGGGAGCGCGCCAGCCGGCGCACCTCGCCCTGGTTGAGCGTGCGCCGCGCCCACCGGGCGAGCCGCTTCTCGTCGGCCATCGCGGCGAGCACCCCGCGCGGGGTCAGCTCGGGCCACCAGGCGTCCAGGAACTCGATGAACGGGGTCTCCGTGGACACGTCCTCGTCGAACGAGCTGCGCAGCTCCGCCGCCAGCTCCGGGTCGGTGTAGCGGCCCCGGCCGGAGGAGCGGTTCCACAGCGCGTCGAGCAGCAGCCGGCGGGCGCGCGGGCGCAGCAGGTTGACCGGGGCGGTCCCGCCGAGGACGTTGTTGCGGATGCGCCGCAGATCGTCCTCCTGGAGCTCGACCCGGGCGCCGAAGGCGACCACGCGCAGCCGGGTCGGCGTGCCGGCGGGCCGCGGGGCCTCCTCGGCGTCACCGAACTCCAGCTGCCCGCCGGCGGGCGCGGTCCGGGGCGCGGACTGTTCCAGGGCGCCGCGGGCCGCCTTGCGGAGCACCGGGAGCATCCGCGAGGAGCCCTTGATCCGGGCGACGGCCGGCTCGTCGTAGGCGGTGGCGCCCTCGGGGCCCGCCGCGTCGTCGGAGAGCGAGCCGACCGCGCGGATCGCGACCTGGCCCTCCTCGCCGAGCGAGGGCAGCACGCCCTCGGTGTACGCCACCAGCAGGGGCGTCGGCGAGACGACGAGGATGCCGCCCGCGTACCGCCGCCGGTCCTGGTAGAGCAGGTACGCGGCGCGGTGCAGGGCGACCGCGGTCTTGCCGGTGCCGGGGCCGCCGGAGACCTCGGTGACGGAGGCGGCGGGCGCCCGGATGACGAGGTCCTGCTCGGCCTGGATGGACGAGACGATGTCCCGCATGGTGTGGCTGCGGGCCTGGCCGAGCGCGGCCATCAGAGCGCCGTCGCCGACGACCGGGAGCTTCTCGCCGTCCAGGTACGCGGTCAGCTCGGGGCGCATCAGGTCGTCCTCGACGCCGAGGACCCGGCGGCCCTTGGAGCGGATGACGCGGCGGCGGACCACCCGGCCCGGTTCCTTGGGCGTGGAGCGGTAGAACGGGGCCGCGGCCGGGGCCCGCCAGTCGATGACGAGGGGCGCGTAGTCGGAGTCGAGGACCCCGATCCGGCCGATGTGCAGCGTCTCGGCGATGTCCGCGGAGCCGTCCTCGCGCACGACGTCGTCGGCGGGCTCGACGGAGGTGTAGGCACCGTCCGGTCCGCGTTCGCCGTCCTTGCCGAGCAGGAGGTCGATCCTCCCGAAGAGGAAGTCCTCGAACTCGCTGTTCAGCCGGTTGAGGTGGATTCCGGCGCGGAACACCTGGGCGTCGCGCTCGGCGAGCGCCCCCGGGGTCCCGACCTGGCCGCGCTTGACGGCGTCGTCCATGAGAAATTCCGCCTCGTGGATCTTCTCCTCAAGACGGTGGTACACCCGGTCGAGATGTTCCTGCTCGACACCGATTTCCCGGTCCCGCAACGAATCGACAGCGGCATCCTGCGCGGCCACCGAGGCCCCCTTCTGACGTGCATTGGGCAGCCGTCAACCTTATGCGACGGGGCCCCTTCGCGCACCTGCCGGGGGCCGTTCGCACCTCACTCGTACGATGAGCGGATGAACGCCCACGCGCGCGACGCCCGTCTGTCGGCCGGCTCCCTGGTGCTGCGCCCCTGGCAGCCGGGTGACCTGGGCGTGCTCCTCGACGCGTACCGCGACCCCGCCGTGCAGGCCGGTTCGCGGGCACCGGTGGCGGACGAGGAGGCGGCCGCGCACTGGCTGCGGGCCCAGGAGGAGGGCCGGGCGACCGGGCTGCGGCACAGCTTCGCGGTGGTGGACACGGAACTCGGGCCCGGTCCGGTGGGCAACGTCGCCCTGTCGTTCCCGGAGCCCGGTGCGCCCTCGGCGGAGGTCGGGTACTGGACGGTCGCGCCCGCCCGGGGCCGGGGCATCGCCCCGCGCGCCCTCGAAGCGCTCTCCGGCTGGGCGTCCGAGGCGTTCGCCGACACCGGGCTCGTACGCCTCGAACTGCTGCACCAGGTGGACAACGCGGCGTCGTGCCGGGTCGCGGAGAAGGCCGGGTACCCGCTCACCGGGGTGCTGCCTCCGTCCCCGCCGTGGCCGCGCGAGGGCCACCGCCACACGCGCCCCGCTCAGCTCACCCCGGTCGCCGGGCCGTCGTGCAGGATGCGCTGGAAGAGGCGGTGATCGCGCCACTCGCCGTCGATGTGGAGGTAGCGGGGGGCGACCCCGAACTCCTCGAACCCGGACTTGGCGAGGACCCGCTGCGACGCGGTGTTGTGCAGCACGGTGCCCGCCTCGATCCGGTGCAGCCGCAGTCCGTCTCGGGCCAGCTCGCAGATCCGGCGCACCGCCGCCGTCGCCAGGCCCCGGCCCGCGTACTCCACGTCCACCCAGTAGCCCAGGGTGGCGCTGCGGAACGGGCCGAGCACGATGGAGTTGAGGTTGAACCCGCCGACCACCCGGTCCTCGGCGTCGCTCAGCACCCAGGGCATCACGCGCCCCGCTTCGCGCTCCGCCAGCATGCCGGCCAGCCGCTCGCGCTGGCCCTCCTCCGTGTAGAAGGAATCGGGGCGCACCGGCTCCCAGGGCCGCATGTACGCACGGCTGCGGGTCAGCGCCTCGGCGCGCGAGGCGGCGTCGGACAGCCTGGTGGGGCGCAGCCATGTCGCCGCGTCGAGCGGGTGGGCATCGTCGATCATGCCCGGCACGCTATCCGCCCGGTCAGGCCCCCGCGTACCTGGCGTCCGCCGCCGGGTCGAGCGCCAGCCGGTAACCGCGTTTGACGACCGTGTGGATCAGCCGGGGCACCCCGAGCGCGGTGCGGAGCCTGGCCATCGCGGTCTCTACGGCGTGCTCGTCGGTGCCGCTGCCGGGCAGGGCGCGCAGCAGGTCGGCGCGCGAGACCACCCAGCCGGGGCGCCGCGCCAGGGCGTGCAGCAGGGCCATCCCGGCGGGCGGGACCGCGCGCAGCTCGTCGTCCACCAGGACGGCGTGGCCCCGGATCTCGACGCGGTGTCCGGCCACCGGCAGCGTACGGGCGCGGGCGGGCAGTTCACGGCAGATGAGCTGGACGAGCGGGCCGAGCCGGAAGCGCTCCGGCTGGACGGTGTCGATCCCGCGCGCCTGCAACGGCACGGCGGTGACCGGTCCGACGCAGGCCGGCACGATGTCGCCGCGCAGCGCCGTGACGACCTCGGTGAGCAGTCCGCGTTCCTCGGCCCGGCCGAGCAGCGAGGCCGCAGCCGGGGCGCTGGTGAAGGTGAGCGCGTCCAGGGCGCGGGCGGCGGTCAGGTCGAGGAGCCGGTCCAGGGGTGCGATGTCCTCCGGCGGCATCCAGCGGTAGACGGGGACGCCGACCACCTCGGCACCGGCCTCGCGCAGCGACTCCACGAAGCCGGGGAGGGGTTCGCCGTGCAGCTGGAGCGCGACGCGGCGGCCCCGTACGCCCTCCTCCAGGAGCCGTTCCAGGACCTCCGCCATGGACTCGGAGGCCGGGGACCACGCCTCGGTCAGCCCGGCGGCGCGGACCGCGCCCTTCACCTTGGGGCCGCGCGCCAGGAGTTCGACCCCGCGCAGGGTGTCCAGGAGCCGGTCGCCGATGCCCCAGCCGTCGGCCGCCTCGATCCAGCCGCGGAAGCCGATCGCCGTGGTGGCGACGACCACGTCGGGCTTCTCGGCGACCAGCTCCTCGGTCGCGGCGAGCAGTTCGCCGTCGTCGGCGAGCGGCACGATCCGCAGGGCCGGCGCGTGCACCACGGTGGCGCCCCGGCGCCGCAGCAGCGTGCCCAGCTCCTCCGCCCGGCGTGCGGCGGTGACCCCGACCGTGAAGCCCGCGAGGGGCCCGTGCGGTGCGTCGTCGTGCTGTCGGTCGTCGTGCTGTCCGTCGTGCATGAGGTCTACCCGGCTCTCGTCCCGCTGCTGCTCGATGGTGCGGAGGACCGAGCCTGCCAACGCCGCGTGACAGACCCGGTTCAGCTGTATTTCCCGCTCGTTACGTCGCCCGGCACCGCCCGTCCATCATCACACCCCGGCGTGGCCGAGCCGGGGCTTCGCCGTCACGGCCGCGGCGCGGCGAAGGTACACCGACCAGGTGAGCGCCGAGCACACCGCGTAGAAGGCGAGGAAGGACCAGAAGGCCGCCGTGCCCGCGCCCGAGGTCTGGAAGGACTGGCGGAAGGCCAGGTTGATGGCGAGCCCGCCGAGCGCGCCGACCGCGCCGATCAGCCCCATCGCCGCGCCGGAGATCCGCCGCCCCCGGGCCGCCGCCTCCTCGCCGCGCAGCCCCTGGGCGATCGCCCTGGCGTGGAAGATGCCCGGGATCATCTTGTACGTCGACCCGTTGCCGAGCCCGGACAGCGCGAACAGGGCGGTGAAGCCGACGAGGAACACGGTGAGCGAGGCGGTCTCGGAGGCGTATACGACGACGCCGGTCGCGGCGGCCATGGCGGCGAAGTTGACGAGGGTGATGCGCGCCCCGCCGTACCGGTCGGCGAGCCAGCCGCCGGCCGGCCGGATCAGCGAGCCGAGCAGCGGGCCGATGAAGGTGAGCGAGGCCGCCTGGAGCGGGGTCCGTCCGAACTGGGTCTGGAGGACGAGTCCGAAGGCGAAGCTGTAGCCGATGAAGGAGCCGAAGGTGCCGATGTAGAGGACCGCCATGATCCAGGTGTGCCGGTCGCGCACCGCCTCCCGCGCGGCCCCGGTGTCGTTGCGCACCGGCGCCAGGTTGTCCATGAAGCGCGCGGCGCACCCGGCGGCGAGCAGGATCAGCGGGATGTACGCGGCGAGCACGATCCTGGGGTACGTGGCGCCCGCCGTGCCGATGACCAGGAGCCCGGCCAGCTGCACCACGGGCACGCCGATGTTGCCGCCGCCCGCGTTGAGCCCGAGCGCCCAGCCCTTACTGCGCAGTGGGAAGAAGGCGTTGATGTTCGTCATGGACGAGGCGAAGTTGCCGCCCCCGATGCCGGTCAGCGCGGAGACCGCGAGGAAGGTGCCGTACGAGGTGCCCGGCTCCATCACGACGAGGGCGGCGATCGTCGGCACGAGCAGGGTGAGCGCGCTGAACACCGTCCAGTTCCGGCCACCGAACCGGGCGACCGCGAAGGTGTACGGCACCCGGACGACGGCCCCGACCAGGGTCGCGGTGGAGATCAGGAAGAACTTACCGGCCGGGTCGACCCCGTACTCGGGCCCCATGAAGAGCACCATCACCGACCACAGGGTCCAGACGGAGAAGCCGATGTGCTCGGAGAGGACGGAGAACCAGAGGTTGCGGCGGGCGACGCGTTCGCCGGTCTCCCGCCAGAAGGTCTCGTCCTCCGGGTCCCAGTGCTCGATCCAACGGCCTGCCATCACGCGCCTCCACGGGTGGTCGGGGTGTCGTCCCGAACCTAGGGAGCGCGCGTTTCGGTGCCGTGCCGCGATGTGGACCTGCGGGCAACCTTGCGCTCACCGGGCCGGGCCGGGCCCGGTGAGCGGGCGGTCATGTACGCGTGCGGGAGGCGCCGTTGGGCCAGAGCCTGGGGCGGCGCCCGGCGGCGAGGTCCTCGACCCAGCCGACGGCGAGGATCATCAGCCCGATCAGCGGCCAGACGATGATCAGCGCGAGGGCGTTGTCCGCGCGGTCGATGTAGGTGCCGAGGTGGTCGCCGACCCAGGGCACCTCCCACAGCAGGTCGATGATCGGGAAGGTGGCCATCAGCAGCATGTTGTGCCACAGGTAGATGGTCACCGCCCGGTTGTTGGCGAGGGTGACCAGGCTGTCCCACCCGGCCAGCCGGCCCGGCAGTTCCCGCCAGGAGGGGGCGTACTGGAGCAGGATCATGCAGAACCCGAGCGACCAGGTGGCCTGGGCGAGCGGGATCTCGTCCAGGTTCCAGCCCTCCTCGGTGAGGTGGTGGGCGCCCCACCACAGCGCGAAGGCCATCAGCATCGCGGCCAGCGACACCGCGAGGTAGCGCGGGACGGTCTTCAGCAGCCCGTCGTTGTGCGCGAAGCCGAGGATCCAGCAGGAGCCGAACACCGCGAAGTCCACCAGGCCCTCACCGGTCGCACCGGGCACGGTGACCAGTCCGGTGCCGATGACGGCGGTGAGCCCGATGGGGGCGAGCAGGGTGGCCCAGGGCAGCTTCCGGAACGCCTTGAGCAGCAGCGGGGAGGCCAGCACGAACCACAGGTAGGCGCGGATGTACCAGAGCGGCCCGATGCCCTGCTCGGCCCAGGAGGTTTCCAGCCAGCCGCCCTCGGAGCCGTTCTCCCAGGGGAAGGGCGGGGCGCCGACCGGCAGGATGTAGCACCCCAGCTTCAGGAACCACCAGACGCCCTCCTCGCGCACCGGCTTCCAGCCGAGCAGGAAGACCACCGGCACGACGACGGCCGCGAACGCCCACATGGGCGGCAGCAGCCTGCGTACGCGGGAGCGGATCACGCTCCACGCGGGCCGGGCGAGCGATCGGGCCATCAGCGATCCGGCCAGGGCGAACATGACGCCCATGGACGGGAACACGACGGTCAGCCAGGCCCAGCCGAAGAGGTGGAAGACGACGACCCGGACGAGCGCGACGGCCCGCAGCAGGTCGAGATAGCGGTCCCGGCCGGCCCCGGCGGGCGCGGGGGCCGGTTCGTCGGCCGGGACGGTCCCGGCGGCGGGGGCGGGCAGCACCACGCGCAGCGCCATGGTCTGCTCGTCCGCGTGCGGCTCTCCGTACGACTGCTGTGGGTGCGTCATGCGACGGGCCTCCGCTCGTGGGTGCGCGCCCGCTGGGACGGCGTCGCGCCGGGTGCGTCCACGACCCCCGTACGGCGCAGCTTCTGCCAGCGCAGCCGGCCGCCGGTGAGAGCGGTGATCCAGGACTGGAGCAGCACCACGTACATGAGCTGCCGGTACAGGACCTGCTGGAGGGGCAGCGAGAGCAGGTGGGTCATGCGCTCCCGGTCGAGCCGGAAGGCGTACGCGGCACACACCAGCTGCACCGCGAGGACGCCGAGCCAGGCGCCGACGGTCTTCTCGGTGGGCCCGAACACGAGGCCGTACAGCAGGAAGACGTCGATGAGCGGGGCGAGCAGCGGGGCGACGACCATGAACAGCGAGACGAACGGCAGTCCGACGCGGCCGAACCGGCCCGAGGGCCCGCGCTCGATGACCGCCCGGCGGTGCTTCCAGATCGCCTGCATGGTGCCGTACGACCACCGGTAGCGCTGCGACCAGAGCTGCTGCACGGTCTCCGGCGCCTCGGTCCAGGCGCGGGCGTTCTCCGCGTAGACGACGCGCCAGCCGTCCCGGTGCAGGGCCATCGTGACGTCGGTGTCCTCGGCGAGGGTGTCCTCGCTGATGCCGCCGACCCGCCCCAGCGCCTCGCGCCGGAAGGCGCCGACCGCGCCGGGGATGGTGGGCATGCAGCGCAGTACGTCGTACATGCGGCGGTCGAGGTTGAAGCCCATCACGTACTCGATGTGCTGCCAGGCGCCGATCAGCGAGTCGCGGTTGCCGACCTTGGCGTTGCCGGCGACGGCCCCGACGCGGGGGTCGCCGAAGGGCTGCACCAGCTCGCGGACGGTGGTCGGTTCGAAGACCGTGTCGCCGTCCATCATCACGATGATGTCGTTGCGGGCGTGCGCGATGCCGTTGTTCAGGGCGGCGGGCTTGCCCGCGTTGCGCTGGCGCACCACCCGGACGTTGGGCAGCCGCATCCGCTGGACGATGTCCGCCGTGCCGTCCGTGGAGCCGTCGTCGATCACGATGACTTCGACCGGATAGTCACTTGCCAGGAGCGAGCGCACCGTGTTCGCGATGCACTTCTTCTCGTTGTACGCGGGCACCAGGACGGTCACCGTGCGGGTGACGGGTTCACCCCAGCGGAAGCCGCGTCCGCGGACCCGCCGGGCATGGATGAAGGAGAGCACCAGCATCAGTCCGAAGCGGGCGAAGACCAGCACCCCGATCACGGCGAGCCCGGCCACCATCACATCGGTGATGTGCTCCGAGACGCCCACGGCCCAGACGAACGCCTTGCCCTTCCAGAGGTCGAAACCGGTGACCGGGGTGTGCGCGCTGGGCGCCCCGAGCGCGTCGGTGAGATTGGCGAACCGGTACCCCTGCTTCTGCATCTCGGGCAGGAACTTCCCCAGGGCGGTGACGGTCTGGGACCGGTCCCCCCCGGAGTCGTGCATCAGGATGATCGCGCCCTTGCCGTGCTTGGGCGTGGCCCGGTCGATGATCGCCTTGACGCCCGGCCGCTTCCAGTCCTCGCTGTCCGTGTTGTTGACGACGGTGAGGTAGCCGCGACTGCCGATGTACTGCGTGACCGGCCAGGACTTGTTGTCCATGGCGTCGGCGAACGAGGAGTAGGGCGGCCGGAAGATCGAGGTGCGGATGCCCGCCGCACCGGCCAGGACCAACTGGTTCTGGGACAGCTCCCAGTCGATGCGGCTGGTGGACTGGTAGGAGAGGTCGGGGTGGTTGAAGGTGTGCAGCCCGACCTCGTGCCCCTCGTCGACCATGCGCTCGACCAGGTCCGGGTAGCGCGAGGCCATGGTGCCGGTGACGAAGAAGACCCCGTGGGCGCCGTACTTCTTCAGCTCGTCCAGCACCTCCGGCGTCCACTCCGGGTCCGGGCCGTCGTCGAAGGTCAGCACGATCCGGTGGTCCGGGATGCGCAGCGTCTTCGCGGGCTCGGTGGTGGACCGCGCGTCGATGACCGGTCCGCCCTCCAGCACCTGCTCGGGCACCCGGTCGGTCGCGACGGGGGGCCGGACGCGGAAGTCGACGAGGATTTCACTGTGCACGTAGCCACGCAGCATCAGCATGGCGAGCAGGGCAACGAGGAAGAGGAGCGGCAGCATGTAGCGCATGGGGAGCCTGCGCCGGCGGGTCTGCTTCTTCCGGTGGGAGTTGCGCCTGCCCCGGGGGGCAGGGGAGGTCATCTAGTTGGTGCCTTCTTGTTCTTGCGCGGGGGCCGGGGCCACGCCGGTGGGAAGGCCGGCGTCCGGAGTCGTCGGATCGGTGCTGCCCGTGTCCTGCTGTTCCTGGTTGGAGAGCGGGAGGAAGGGGGCACTGGAGTTGCCGCCGAGCACGGCGACGACCAGGGTCACCGCGTAGCAGACGAAGACCGCGGCCAGCACCCAGCCGAGCCGTCGCAGCGTCTTGCCGCGCCGGCCGCTCTCGTCCACGAAGACGGGGCCGTCGGAATCGTCCGGAGCGAATGGTTCC
This sequence comes from Streptomyces sp. SAS_281, assembly GCF_052542855.1. Taxonomy (NCBI): domain Bacteria; kingdom Bacillati; phylum Actinomycetota; class Actinomycetes; order Kitasatosporales; family Streptomycetaceae; genus Streptomyces; species Streptomyces sp. SAS_281. The sequence continues at coordinate 4,722 of NZ_JBMNDO010000095.1, read as the reverse complement.
GGCAGCAGCTCAGAGAGCTGCCGTCCGATTCCGTCCAGCTGGATGGTGACTTCGTTCGGCTCGTGTGTGTGCCCCGCATGGGCACCTTCACGCCAAGTTTCCACTGGTGTACGCACTTCCCCCACTCAGGAACGGGTGCGCGCAACTGACCCTGTCGTGTGTCGCCGGACGGGCCCCCACCTCGTCCACGCGCCCCCTACCACAGTGCACCCGGGGCATGAATGTAGCGCACGCCCGGCCTCCGGGCACACCCGACGGCGCAAACAGCGAGGACCACGCTGCCGGTGGCAGCGGGGTCCTCGCTCACATGGGAATTTGTGGAGATGGCGGGAATCGAACCCGCGTCCAACGGTGCGGAACCAGGGCTTCTCCGAGTGCAGTCCGCTACGCTTTTCTCGGCCTCGGAGGTCACGCGGACAAGCCTCCGACAGGCCCAGTCACTGTTTGATTTCCTTCTGAGACCCGTGACCGGACTCAGAAGTTTAGATCCCTTGATGATGCCAGGATCCGGGTCGGGATCACCCCCGGGCTGACACTCCGCAGAGTCTTCGCTTAGCTGCTAATTAGGCAGCGAGGGCGAAGGCGGAGGAATCGCGCTTGGAATTGGCGATTATTGGTTGCGACATATGGTTTACGAGATCATTGCCGCTTCCTCGACTCGCTTCCCCTGCTTCGACATCCGCTGTCGAAACCGATCATCCCCATGTTGATTTTTCAAGGTGGTGCCACACCCTCCGTGGGGTGCGTTGCCATCGTACGTGACCAACGCACGACGATGCCAGCGTATTCCTTCCGGAGGGGCCGGCGGCGGGTGCCGGGTCCGGATCAGGCGCTCCGCTGACGGCGTCGGGCCGCCGCGACGGCGCGGTTCGTCTCCCTGGTGTCCTGCTTCTCCCGCAGCGTCTGCCGCTTGTCGTACTCCTTCTTGCCCTTCGCGAGCGCGATCTCGGCCTTGACCCGGCCGTTCAGGAAGTACAGCGAGAGCGGCACGATGGTGTGGCCGGTCTCCTGCGACTTCGACTCCAGCTTGTCGATCTCGGCCCGGTGCATCAGCAACTTGCGCTTGCGCTTGGCGGAGTGGTTGGTCCAGGTGCCCTGGACGTACTCCGGGACGTGGATGTTGTGCAGCCACGCCTCGCCGCCGTCGATCTGGACGAAGCCGTCGACCAGGGACGCCCGCCCCATACGGAGGGATTTGACCTCGGTCCCCATGAGCACGAGGCCGCACTCGTAGGTGTCGAGGATGGTGTAGTCGTGGCGCGCCTTCTTGTTCTGCGCGATGAGCTTGCGCCCGGTGTCCTTTTCCTTAGCCATAGTGCGGCCATTTTCGCACTACGACCCGCCCCCGAGGCCACTCAATACCGTCTCGGCCCGTTCCTGGGCCCGCGCGCTCACCGCGAGGTCCGGTGTGATGCCCTTGCCGTCGACCCCGTGGCCCGCCGGTGTGCGGTAGTGGCCCACGGTCAGCTCGGCCACCGAACCGCCCGCGAGCTTGCTGGGCATCTGCACGGACCCCTTGCCGAAGGTCCGCGCACCGACCGTGACCGCCCGGCCCCGGTCCTGGAGCGCCCCCGTGACCAGCTCGGCCGCGCTCATCGTCCCCCCGTCGACCAGCACGACGACGGGGCGCCCGGTGTCCCCGCCCGGCCGCGCGTACAGGGCGTGCTGCTCTCCGTGCACGTCGTACGTGGCCACCAGGCCGCCGTCCAGGAAGGCGGAGGCGGCGGTGACGGCCTCGTCGACCAGGCCGCCCGGGTTGCCCCGCAGGTCCAGCAGCACCCCGGCGCCGGCGGGCGCGTCCCGGACCGCGTCGCGCACGGCCGCCCCGGAGCCCTTGGTGAACGAGGCGACCGCGATGCGCACCGCCCCGGACGGGCCCGAGCGCCGCTCCCCGACCCGCCGCACGGTCACCGACTCGACCGTGAGCCGGGCCCGGCGCAGCGTCTCGGTCCGGGTGGCGGCCCCCCGGCGGACGCCGAGGCTGACCGTGCTCCCGGCCCTCTCACCGGTGCGGTCGCCGCGCAGCAGGGCCACCACGTCGGAGACGGGCAGCCGGTCGACGCGGCGGCCGTCCACGGTGCGGAGCAGGTCGCCCGGGCGGATGCACGCGCGGTCGGCGGGGCTGCCGGGCTGGACGCGGGCCACGGCGACCTGGCCGTCGGCGGAGCGCCGGGCGGCGAGGCCGACCCCGGTGTACGTGCCGCCGAGCGCGTCCTCGAACTCCTGGTACTCGCGCTGGTCGTAGACCGCGCCCCAGCGGTCGCCGCTGCGGCTGACGACCTCCTCGGCCGCCTCCGTACCGGACTTGCCGTCGGCCACCGCGTCGGCGGCGGCCTCCGCGACCTCGTCGCGGTCGGCGGTGGCGGCCACGGACCGGGCGTGCACCGGGGGTTCCCGCACCTGGCCGTGGGGCAGCGCGCCGGTCGCGGCCCCGGTGGCGAGGACGCCGGCGAAGACCAGCGTCAGGGCCGCCCCGCGGCGCAGACCGCGGGGCCCGACGCGACATTCGGGGTCCGACATGGCGCCGATTCTAGGACAACACCCCGGAGGCGCAGGGAACGTTGGGTGTGCGCCTCACGGGGCGCACATCACACCTTCAGGTACTTGCGCAGGGCGAAGAGAGCGGCAACGGCGGGCATCAGCAGGCCGATTGCCAGGACCAGCGGCAGCTTGGTGAGGACCGCGTCCCAGCCGATGAAGTCGATCAGATTCAGCTTGTCCTGGAGCGCGAGACCGCCGTCGATCAGGAAGTACCGCCCGGCCAGCAGCATGACGCAGGCCAGCACACCGCCGATGAGTCCGGCGAAGGCGGCCTCCATGATGAACGGGGCCTGGATGTAGAAGCCGGAGGCGCCCACGAGCCGCATGATGCCGGTCTCCCGGCGCCGGCTGAACGCGGAGACGCGCACGGTGTTGACGATCAGCATCAGCGCGATGACGAGCATCAGTGCCATCACGAACAGCGCGGCGACGTTCATGCCGTTCATCAGACCGAAGAGGTTGTCCAGGATGCTTCTCTGGTCCTGGACCGACTGGACCCCGTCCCGCCCGGCGAAGGCGGTCGCGACGACCTTGTACTTGGTGGGGTCCTTGAGCTTGACCCGGAAGGACTCCGGCATCTGGTCCGGCGTGATGTTGCCGGCCATCGGGGAGTCGCCGAACTCGTCCTGGTAGTGCTTGTACGCCTGGTCGCTGGACTCGTAGATCACCTTCTCCACGACGTCCATCTTGCCGAGATCGCTCTCGATCTCGTCCTTCTGCTGCTTGGTGACCGCACCCTTGGCGCACTGGACCACCGTCTCCGCGTCACCCTTGCCGCAGAGGTAGATGGAGACGTTGACCTTGTCGTACCAGTAGTCCTTCATCGTGCTGACCTGCTCGCGCATGAGCAGCGCGCCGCCGAACAGGGCGAGCGAGAGGGCGACGGAGACGACGACGGCGAAGGTCATCGTGAGGTTGCGACGGAGGCCGACGCCGATCTCCGACAGGACGAACTGGGCGCGCATGGCGTCCTTTCAGTGCTGGGTGCTCAGTGCTGGTAGCCGTAGACGCCGCGCGCCTGGTCGCGCACGAGACGGCCCTTCTCGAGCTCGATGACGCGTTTGCGCATCTGGTCGACGATGTTCTGGTCGTGCGTCGCCATGATCACGGTGGTGCCGGTCCGGTTGATCCGGTCCAGCAGCTTCATGATGCCGACGGAGGTCTGCGGGTCGAGGTTGCCGGTCGGCTCGTCCGCGATCAGCAGCATGGGCCGGTTGACGAAGGCCCGCGCGATCGCCACGCGCTGCTGCTCACCACCGGACAGCTCGCCGGGCATCCGGTCCTCCTTGCCGCCGAGTCCGACGAGGTCGAGGACCTGCGGCACCGCCTTGCGGATCTCGCCGCGCGGCTTGCCGATCACTTCCTGGGCGAACGCCACGTTCTGCGCGACGGTCTTGTTGGGCAGCAGCCGGAAGTCCTGGAAGACGGTGCCCAGCTGGCGGCGCATGTGCGGCACCTTCCAGTTGGACATGCGCGCGAGGTCCTTGCCCAGGACGTGCACGGCGCCCGTGCTGGCGCGCTCCTCGCGCAGGATGAGCCGCATGAAGGTGGACTTGCCGGAGCCGGACGAGCCGACCAGGAAGACGAACTCGCCCTTCTCGATGTCGAGCGACACATCCCGGAGAGCGGGACGGCTCTGCTTCGGGTAGGTCTTGGAGACGTTGTCGAATCGGATCACGGATGCACCACGGTCGGCCGGGAGTAGGTGAGCGTGACCATACGCGAACCGGACTGAGCCGTGCAGGCACGCGTACCGGGATGGGTGATTTACGGTGAAACGGCCCCGATTCCGGAGCGCCTCGGCGGGGAAGGGGCCCGGGTCTGGCAGCGGGGCGGGCCGAATGCGTCACGAGCTGGCACAGTGGTAGGGGGAACGGTCGCGTTTCCGTGAGCGTTGTGCGGAGAGATGGCTTGTGCGGCTCCGCCGCGCGGGAGGAGGAAAGCGCATGACCTACGACAGACTGGTGTGCGCGAACTGCGCGTCGCCCGTCACCGAGGGTCGCTGCCCCGTGTGCCGGGCGAGCCGCGAGCGGATGCGGGAGCAGGAGCAGGGGCTCTTCGCCGGGATCAGCCCGGTGGCGCTGGCCGCGCTGCTGGTGGTGCTCCTGGCCGCCCTGGCCCTGCTGGCCCACCAGACCGTGTAGCGCCCGCAGCCGGCCGGCGTACGGAAGGGGCCCGGAC
>NZ_JBMNDO010000094.1:0-30614 GCF_052542855.1 Streptomyces sp. SAS_281 | reverse complement strand
CCCGTCCGGCCCCTCGCCGTACGCCTCGGAGCGGTCAGCCCTCCCAGGACCAGTCGGCCACCTCGGGCAGGTCGGTGCCGTGTTCGCGGATCCAGGCGTGGTGGCGGGTGCGGGTGTCCGCCATCTCCTGACGCACCGCCACGGCGCGTACGCCCAGGCCGGGGACCCGGTCGATGACGTCCATGACCAGCCGGTAGCGGTCCAGGTCGTTGCGGACGACCATGTCGAAGGGCGTGGTGGTCGTGCCCTCCTCCTTGTAGCCCCGCACATGCAGGTCGCCGTGCCCGGCGCGGCGGTAGGCCAGCCGGTGGATCAGCCACGGGTAGCCGTGGTACGCGAAGATGACCGGCTTGCCCCGGGTGAACAGCGCGTCGTACTCGGAGTCCGTCATGCCGTGCGGGTGCTCGGAGTTGGGCATGAGCCGGGCCATGTCGACCACGTTGACCACCCGTACCGCCAGTTCCGGCAGATGGCGCCGGAGCAGCTGGGCGGCGGCCAGGGTCTCCAGCGTCGGCACGTCACCGGCGCAGGCGAGGACGACGTCGGGCTCGCGGCTGCCGTCCTCCGTGCCCGCCCACTCCCAGAGGCCCGCGCCGCGCGCGCAGTGCACCCGGGCCTGGTCGAGGGTGAGCCAGTCGAAGCTCGGCTGCTTGCCGGCCACGATCACGTTGACGTAGTCCCTGCTGCGCAGGGCGTGGTCGGCGACGGAGAGCAGGGTGTTGGCGTCGGGCGGCAGGTAGACGCGTACGACTTCGGGGCTCTTGTTGAGGATGTGGTCCACGAATCCGGGGTCCTGGTGCGAGAAGCCGTTGTGGTCCTGGCGCCAGACGTGCGAGGTGAGCAGGTAGTTCAGCGAGGCGATGGGGCGGCGCCAGGCGAGGCGGCGGGAGGTGCGCAGCCACTTGATGTGCTGGTTGACCATCGAGTCCACGATGTGCGCGAACGCCTCGTAGCAGGAGAACAGCCCGTGCCGGCCGGTCAGCAGATAGCCCTCCAGCCAGCCCTGGCACAGGTGCTCGGACAGGACCTCCATGACCCGGCCGTCCCGGGCGAGGTGCTCGTCGGTCGGAAGGGTGCGGGCCTGCCACGCCTTGCCGCTGGCCTCGTAGACGGCGTCGAGCCGGTTGGAGGCCGTCTCGTCGGGCCCGACGAGACGGAAGTCCCTGCGCTCCGCCGTCGCCGCCATGACCGCTTCGAGGAGGCCGCCCAGTACGCGGGTGGGCTCGCGGAGCGTGGTGCCGGGCCGGTCCACGGGGACGGCGTGTCCGTCGAGGTCGGGGACGGGTAGGTCGCGCAGGAGCAGGCCGCCGTTGGCGTACGGGGTGGCGCCGAGGCGGGCGGCGCCCTCGGGGACGCAGGCCAGGACCTGTCCGGTCGGGCGGCCCTCGGCGTCGAAGAGCTCGTCCGGCCGGTAGGACCGCATCCACGCCTCCAGCCGGCGCAGGTGGTCCGGGTTGTCGCGGACGCCGGACAGCGGGACCTGGTGGGCGCGCCAGGTGCCTTCGACGGGCAGCCCGTCGACCTCGGCGGGCCCGGTCCAGCCCTTCGGGGTCCGCAGCACGATCATCGGCCAGCACGGGCGGTCGGTGTCGCCGCCGGTGCGGGCGGCGGCCTGGATCTCCGCGATGCGGTCGGCGGCGCGGTCCATGGCGAGGGCCATCGCCCGGTGGACCGCGCGCGGCTCGTCGCCCTCCACGTAGAGGGGGTCGTGTCCGTAGCCGCGCAGCAGGGCGTCGAGCTCGGTCTGCGGGAGGCGGGCGAGGACCGTGGGGTTGGCGATCTTGTAGCCGTTGAGGTGGAGGACCGGCAGGACGGCCCCGTCGTGGACCGGGTCGAGGAACTTGTTGGCGTGCCAGGACCCGGCGAGCGGTCCGGTCTCCGCCTCGCCGTCGCCGATGACGCAGGCGACAAGCAGCTCGGGGTGGTCGAGGGCGGCGCCGTAGGCGTGCGCGAGGGAGTAGCCGAGTTCGCCGCCCTCGTGGATGGAGCCGGGAGTCTCGGGGGCGACATGGCTGGGGACGCCGCCGGGGAACGAGAACTGCTTGAAGAGCCGCCCCATCCCCTCCGCGTCCCTGCTGACGTCCGGGTACGCCTCCGAGTAGCTGCCTTCCAGCCAGGACCCGGCGAGGACGGCGGGCCCGCCGTGGCCGGGCCCCCAGATGCACAGCGCGGGTGTGCCGCGCGCGCTGATGAGGCGGTTGAGGTGCGTGTACACGAGGTTGAGCCCGGGCGAGGTGCCCCAGTGGCCGAGCAGCCGGGGTTTGATGTGCTCGGGGGCGAGCGGCCGGGTCAGCAGGGGGTTGTCCATCAGGTAGATCTGCCCGACGGCCAGGTAGTTGGCTGCCCGCCAGTGCGCGTCCAGCGCGTCGAGTTCCCGGTCGGACGGGCCGGGCGGCGGTGGGGCGTCGCTCATGGTGACCTCTCAGCGGGGCTGGTTCGGGGCGTCGCGCGTACGGTCACCGGGGCTCGGAGCCGTACCAGACGGTGGTGGCGTTGCAGAACTCGCGGATGCCGTGCCCGGCGAGCTCACGTCCGTAGCCCGAGCGCTTCACCCCGCCGAAGGGCAGCGCGGGGTGGGAGGCGGTCATGCCGTTGAAGAAGACGCCGCCGGCCTGGAGGTCCCGGACGCACTGGTCGGCCTCGGCGGCGTCGCGGGTCCAGACGTTGGAACTGAGCCCGAAGGAGGTGTCGTTGGCGACCTCGACGGCCTCCTCCAGGCTGTCCACCCGGTAGAGGGTGGCGACCGGGCCGAAGGTCTCCTCGCGGTGGACGCGCATCCCGGGTGTGATGCCGGCGAGGACGGTGGGCGCGTAGAACCAGCCGTTCTCCAGCCCGCCGCCCAGGCCCTCGGGGCGTCCGCCGCCGCACAGCGCCTCGGCGCCCCGGTTCACCGCGTCGTCCACCAGCTCCTCCAGGTCCGCGCGGCCCTGTTCCGTGGCGATCGGCCCGACGTCGGTGGACTCGTCGAGCGGGTCGCCCACGGTCAGCTCCCGCATCCCCACGGTGAAGCGCTCGGCGAACTCCTCGTACACCTCGGTGTGCACGATGAACCGCTTGGCGGCGATGCACGACTGGCCGTTGTTCTGGGCGCGGGCGGTGACGGCGGTGCGGGCGGCCTTGGCGACGTCCGCCGAGGGCAGCACCAGGTAGGGGTCGCTGCCGCCGAGTTCCAGGACGGTGTGCTTGATCTCGTCACCGGCGATGGAGGCGACGGACCGGCCCGCCGGTTCGCTGCCGGTGAGCGTCGCGGCGGCCACCCGGCGGTCGCGCAGGATGCCCTCGACGGCCTGGGAGCCCACGAGGAGGGTCTGGAAGCAGCCGGCCGGGAAGCCGGCGCGGTGGAAGAGATCGCCGAGGTACAGCGCGGTCTGCGGCACGTTCGACGCGTGCTTCAGCAGACCCGTGTTGCCGGCCATCAGGGCGGGGGCGGCGAAGCGCACGACCTGCCACAGCGGGAAGTTCCACGGCATCACGGCGAGGACCGGGCCGAGCGGCCGGTAGCGGACGTACGCGCGCACCGCGCCGGAGTCCTCCACATCGGCGGCGGCGGGGTGCTCGTCGGCGAGCAGTTCCTCGGCCCGTGCGGCGTACCAGCGCATCGCCTTGGCACACTTCGCCGCCTCGGCGCGGGCCGCCGTGACGGGCTTGCCCATCTCCAGGGTCATGGTGCGCGCGATGTCCTGCTGGTCCTCGTCCAGGAGGTCGGCGGCCCGGCCGAGCAGCCGGGCCCGTTCGGCGAACGTGGTGGTGCGGTGGTCGCGGAAGGCGGCGTCGGCCGCGGCGATCCGCTTCTCGATCTCGTCGTCCTCAAGCGCGTCGAACGTCCTGAGCGTCTCGCCGTTCGCGGGATTGACCGTCGCGATGGGCATGACTGTGGCCTCCTTGCCTCGGTACTTCGACCGTGCCGCGCGGCGGGCCCGCCCGCAACGCGGGCCGTGACACGGCACCGCCCCGCCACCGCATACCCGGCCGGCGCGGATCATGCATGCTCGGGACATGCGATCCGCGCCGGCCGGGGGCTCGCGGTGCGGGGGCGGGGCCGTACCGTCTCAGACGAGCGCCGGGGCGGCGTCGGGGACGGGCTCGTCGATGCCTGCCGCGACGGGGACGGTCTCCTCGGCGGCGGCCGGAACCGGCTCGGGGATCTCCGCGACCGCGGCCGGCGGGCGGCGGAACTCGCGGACGCCGGGCAGCGGCGGCAGCGGCACCAGCTCGATGTGCTGCGGCTCCTGGGCGTACCGGGTGAACCAGACGACCTTGCCGTCGGCCGTCCGGCAGGTGCCCCAGCTGTCACTGAGGGCCATGACCCGGCTCAGGCCGCCGCCCTCGTCGAGCAGCCGCGGCATCTCGGAGCCGTTGTCGGCGACGGAGACCGTGAGGTGCCGTCCGGACCAGCGGAGTTCGACGACGCAGCGGTTGTCGTCACCGACATGCCGTTGGACATTGGTCAGCAGCTCCTCCACGGCACGGCACACGGGCCGTACGTGGAGTTCGAGACTCCAGTGGCGCAGGTGGGCCGCGACTATGCGTCGCAGCTGGTCCACACGGTCTGCGGAAACCTGGAGTTCGACCAGATAGTGCCGGTCGAGTGGAACGGTCATCGTCGAGGCTCCTCACATCGAGGCCCACGTACTTCGCCCCGTTGAACCAACGACCCCCGAATACGAAGAGTGAGCAGATGTCTCTTCTGGGTCACTCCACAGGGTGACCCCGCTGGGCCGGTCGCGCAACATATCGGGCCGCGCACCCCGGGTGACCGGCGCTTTCGCGCAGTCGGGGGATGCGCGGCCGGGGGTCAGGCCAGACGGGTGAGCACCCGGTCGGGTGTGAGGGGCAGGGTGCGCACGCGGGCTCCGGTCGCATGCCGGAAAGCGTTCCCGACGGCGGCGGCGGTGCCGACGATGCCGATCTCGCCGATGCCCTTGCTGCCCATGGGGTTGAGGTGGGGGTCGTCCTCCTCGATCCAGTGCGCCTCGACGGCGGTCACGTCGGCGCAGACGGGGACGTGGTAGGAGGCGAGGTCGCATTCGGTGAAGTCGCCGTGGACCGGGTCCAGGGTGGAGCCCTCGGTCAGGGCCATCCCGATGCCCATGGTCATGCCGCCGATGAACTGGGAGCGCGCGGTGCGGGAGTTGAGGATGCGGCCGGCCGCGAAGACGCCGAGCATGCGGCGCACCCGCACCTCCCCGGTGCGGGTGTCGACGGCGACCTCGGCGAAGTGCGCCCCGAAGGCATGGCGGGCGTACGGGGACTTCTCGGCGGTCTCCTCGGTGGTGTCGGCGGTGACGGTCACCCCTTCGGCGGGCAGCGGCCCGGTGCGCGCGGCGAGCCGTTCCGCGAGCGCGGAGGCGGCCTTGTGCACGGCCCAGCCCCAGGAGGCGGTGCCGGACGAGCCACCGGCCAGCGGGGCGTCGGGCAGGTCGCTGTCGCCGATGTCGATGGCCACGTCGTCCAGCGGTGCGCCCAGCGCCTCGGCGGCGATCTGCGCGAGGACGGTGCGGGCGCCGGTGCCGATGTCCGTGGCGTTGACGGCGACGCGGTAGGTGCCGTCGGGGGCGGCGTGCGCGGAGGCGTGGCTGGCACTCGCGTACACGGGATACGTGGCCGAGGCGACGCCCGTGCCGAGCAGCAGGGCGCCCTCGCGGCGGACGCCGGGGGCCGGGTCGCGTCCGGCCCAGCCGAAGCGTTCGGCGCCCTCGCGCAGGCAGGCGGCCAGGCCGCGGCTGCTGAAGGGCTTGCCGGAGTCGGGTTCGTCGGCCGGGTCGTTGCGCAGCCGCAGCTCGACGGGGTCGACGCCGAGTTCCGCCGCGAGTTCGTCCATGGCGGATTCGAGGGCGTACATGCCGGGGCACTCGCCCGGGGCGCGCATCCACGAGGGGCTGGGCACGTTCAGGGCGGTGACCCGGTGCGTGGTGCGGCTGTGCGCGGAGCCGTACATGACGCGGGCGGGTACGGCGGCCTGCTCCACGAACTCCTTGACCTTCGAGGTGTGGGTGATGATCTCCTGGGCGACCGAGGTGAGCCTGCCGTCGGCATCGGCGCCGAGCCTGACCCGCTGCACGGTGGGCGCCCGGTGTCCGACGAGCGCGGGCATCTGCCGCCTGGGAAGGGCGAGTTCGACGGGGCGGCCGGTGTGCAGGGCGGCCATCGCGGCGAGCACGGCCTGCGGGCGCGGGGTGCCCTTGGAACCGAAGCCGCCGCCGACGTGCTCGGAGACGGCGGTGACCCGGTCGGTCCCGATCCCGAAGGCGGCGGCGAGGCTGTCGCGCACCTTGGTGGCGCCCTGGCTGGAGTCGTACACGGTCAGGTGCCCCGCCGGCGACCAGTGGGCGGTCGAGGCGTGCGGCTCCATGGGGTGGTTGTGCAGGGGCTCCAGGGTGTACGTGACGTCGACGCGTACGGGCGACGCCTCGAAGGCCCCGTCGAAGTCGCCGCGTTCCCGGACCGCGGGGTAGCCGCCGTTGGCCTGTTCCGGGGTGTAGAGGCCGGGGTGGTCCTCGGTGAGCAGGACGTCGTGCGGGGTGGTCTCGTACGTGATGTGGAGGGCGTCGGCTCCGGCCCGGGCGCTCGCGAGGCTGTCGGCGACGACGAGCGCGACGGGCCAGCCCCGGTGGGGCACCCGGTCGTCCTGGAGGACGGCGAGGATGGGGTCGTCCGGCTCGGCCAGGCGCGGCGCGTTGTCATGGGTGAGGACGGAGTGGACGCCGGGGTGGGCGAGGGCGTCGACGGTGCGGACGGCCGTGACCCGGCCGGACGGCACGGTGGCGGGCACCGGCCAGGCGTACAGGCAGCCGGGCAGGCCGCGTTCGGCGGCGTAGCGCGCGGCGCCGGTCACCTTGGCGCGGCCCTCGCGGCGGACGGCGGGCGCGCCGAGCGGCTGGCGGGCGTGGCTCATGGCGGGTTCCTCGGCTCTTCAGGTGCGGGCGGTGAGTTCGGCGAGGGCGTCGACGGCCAGGTGCCGGGCGAGGCGCACCTTGAACGCGTTGTCGCGCAGCGGGCGGGCCGCGGCCAGCTCGGCGTCGGCGGCCCGCAGGAACGTCGCGTCGGTGGCGGGTGCGCCGCGCAGGATCTCCTCGGCGGTGCGGGCCCGCCAGGGGCGGTGGGCGAGTCCGCCGAACGCCAGGGCCGCGTGCTCGACGTGCCCGTCGCGTACGCGCAGCACGGCGGCGACGGAGGCGAGGGCGAAGGCGTAGGAGGCGCGGTCGCGGGCCTTGCGGTAGAGGCAGACCGTGCCGTCGGCCAGGGGTGGCAGCAGCACTTCGGTGATGAGCTCGCCGGGCCGGACGACCGTGTCGGCGTCGGGGTTGTCGCCGGGCAGCCGGTGGAAGTCGGCCACCGCGACGGTCCGTTCGCCCTCCGGCCCGTGCAGCACGACGTCCGCGTCGAGCGCGGCGAGGGCCACGGCCATGTCGGAGGGGTGGGTGGCGACGCATTCCTCGGAGTGCCCGATGACGGCGAGGTCGCGGTGGTTGCCCTCGATGGCGGGGCAGCCGGTGCCGGGCTCGCGCTTGTTGCAGGGCTTGGACGTGTCCTGGAAGTAAGGGCAGCGGGTGCGCTGGAGGAGGTTGCCGCCGGTGGTCGCGATGTTGCGGAGCTGCCCGGACGCGCCGGCCAGCAGCGCCTGCGACAGCGCGGGGTAGCGGGTGCGCACGGCGGGGTGGGCGGCCAGGTCGCTGTTGCGTACGGTGGCGCCGATGCGCAGGCCCCCGTCGGTGGTGTCCGTGACCTGGTCGAGCGGCAGCCGGCTGACGTCGACCAGCATGCCGGGGGTCTCCACCCCGAGTTTCATCAGGTCGACCAGGTTGGTGCCGCCGCCGAGGAACTTGGCGCCCGGGTGCGCGGCGCAGGCGCGCACCGCGTCGGTGACGGTCTCGGCGCGCAGGTAGGCGAAGGGTTTCACGACGCCACGTCCTCGATGGCCTCGACGATCCGCGGGTAGGCGCCGCACCGGCAGAGGTTGCCGCTCATCCGCTCCCGGATCTCCTCCGGGCCGAGCCGGGCGGGGGTGGCGACGGGGGCGTCGTGCGGGGTGACGTGCGAGGGGTGGCCGTGGTCGGCCTCGGCGAGGACGCCGGCGGCGGAGCAGAGCTGGCCCGGTGTGCAGTAGCCGCACTGGAACGCGTCACGCTCCAGGAAGGCCTCCTGGAGCGGGTGCAGCCGGTCGCCGTCCGCCAGGCCCTCGACCGTGGTGACGCGCGAGCCGTCGTGGGCGACGGCCAGCAGGAGGCAGCTGTTGGCGCGGCGGCCGTCCACGAGGACGGTGCAGGCGCCGCACTGGCCGTGGTCGCAGCCCTTCTTCGCCCCGGTGAGGTCCAGGTGGTGGCGCAGGGCGTCGAGGAGGGTGGTGCGGTGATCGAGGGTGAGGGTGCGCTCGGCGCCGTTGATGTGCAGGGTCAGGGTGGCGGAGGGGAGGTCGCCGGGCGCCGGCGATTCGGCGCCGCCCTCCCACGAACTGGTCGGGTCCACGCGCGACACCTTTCGACGAAGTCACTTTTGTCCGATTTCTACCAGATGCGGGCGGCGCCTCGGACCCCCTCGCACCCCCGCCCGGGGCGTTCGGCCTATTTGTTCTCCAGGCGCAGCCGGACCTCCTCCTCCTGGTCGCCCGACACCGTGCCCACCACCCGGACGGCGAAGGCGTCGGCCAGCCCGCCCCGGAGCCGGTCCACGGCGTGGTAGCCGCCCTGCACGTCGAGCGTCACGGGTGCGCCGAGCGTCACGGATCCCGAGACCACCCGGGCCTCGGACACGTCGACGGTCGCCGCCCACGCGGTGGGCCGCCTGCCCCCGGCCTCGTGGGGCACGTCGGCCGAGGAGCGGTCGGTGGTGAAGGCGGCCCTCAGCACGTCGAAGACGGTGCGCGCGTCGTCCTCGGGGCACTCGCTGAGGACGACCGACACCTCCTGGTCGTGGTGGTCCTCCGTGGTCTGTCGCTTGTCCTGTGCGCTGTTCACCGCGACTCCTTCCATAGGGGCGTTGTCGTACTGTCCAGGCTGACCCCGCACACGGTCGGCTGCGACAGGAGCAGCCCGGACTCCCCCGCGTGCCCGGTGCGGCGGGGCTCACACAGCTCGAAACATTTTCGGCACCCATATCCACTTAAAACATGAATTCGATCGCCGTCCCGAGTGACGCCTGTGTCCTGGGGTATCCGGCAAGCATGGACCTTTCGGATGGAGCCCTGAATTCCCTGGCGGTCACCCTCGCGGACGGACGCGGCGCGACGGGCGTCGTGATGGGCGTGATCGGCGTGCTCCTGGTGATCATGCTGCTCGGCGCCTTCCTGCTGGGCAAGCGACGGCACGACCAGGAGCTGCCCCCGCCCCGGCCGGACGAGCAGCCGGTCGGCCCCGACCACCGCAGCCACGAGGAGAAGCCGGACGTCCACGGTGACGACCGCTTCCCGGCGGACGGCCGGGGTCTGTCCCCCTACGAGCTCGGCGAGCACGGCAACGAACCGATCCGCCACGAGGACGACGACAAGCGCGACTGACCGGGCCCCGCTCCCGGGGCCCGGTGGCGGAGTCGCGTTTGCGGGAGCGGCCGCCCCCGGCGAGGCTGGGTGACGGTCCCGAAGCCCGTCGGCACATCTGCCGCATCCCCCATGAAGGCAGTGGCACCATGACCCCAAGCACCTCCGGTACGGCGCCCGCGCGTGCGGCCCTGACCGGGTCCGCCGCTCCCTGCTGGGTCAATCTCATGACCCGCGATCTGAAGTCCGCCCAGGAGTTCTACGGCCCGGTGATGGGCTGGAGCTTCCGCCCGGGCAGGCTCGGCGACGACTTCTCGGTGGCCCGGCGCGGCGATGTGCCGGTCGCCGGCATCGGGGCCGTGGCCACCGCCTTCCGGGTCGCGGTCGCCTGGACGCCCTACTTCGCCGTCCCCGACGCCGATGTGGCGGCCTCCCGCATCCGGGAGCGCAGCGGCACGGTCGCGGTGGGTCCGCTGACACTCGGCAAGGGGCGCGGGGCGCTGGCCGCAGACCGGGACGGCGCCGGATTCGGCATCTGGGAGCGGACCGCGCCGGCGACGTCGCCGCGCGCCCCGGACGGACACGCGCACGCCTGGCTGCGGCTGCGCACCCGGAGCGCCTTCGACGCCGCGATCTTCTACGGCGAGGTGCTGGACTGGGCGAGCGGCCGGCCGGGGGCCTGCGAGGTGTCGTACGCGAAGGACGAGGTGATCGTCCACTGCGGGGGCCGCCAGCTGGCCCGGATCAGCTCCGGCGCGGTCGAGGCCGCGCCCGATCCACTGGTCCGCCCGCACTGGCAGGTCAACTTCCCGGTGGACGACGTGCCCCTCGCCGTGGAGCGGGCGCGCTGCCACGGGGGCTCCCTGGTGGAGGAGCTGACGAACCCCGAGGGCCGGGAGGCGACGCTCCTGGATCCGGACGGCGGGCTCTTCACCGTCACGGACGTCCACCGCGCGTCGGACACCGACGCGGCCTGACGGGCCCGGCTCAGACGACCGGCAGCAGCAGCTCGGGCCGGTCCCACATCACGGCGGGCGGCGCGGCCCGTACGGTGCCGGTCCGCTCCGCGCCCACGGCCAGGTAGAAGCCCTCCGCCGGCGGATGCGAGACGACGCGGACGCCGGGCAGCCCCCGCGCCTCCGCCTCCGCCCGCAGGTGGCCGATCAGCAGCCGCCCGGTGCCGGTGCCCTGGGCGTCGTCCGCGACGAAGAGCAGGTCCAGCTCGGGCGGGTCCAGGACCAGCGCGTAGAAGCCGAGCACCCGTTCCGTCGCCTCCCGCACGGCCACGAAGACCTCATGGGCCTCGATGTAGTCCGGCCCCACCCGGTACCCGGCGACCATCGGCGCGTAGGGGCCCTCGTAGGCGCGTGAGGACCGGACCAGCCGGGTGAGGCGCTTGGCGTCCCGCGCGGTCGCCCGCCTGACGCGGACCGGGCCGCCGGATGCCCGGCGGCCCGTCGGCGTAACGCTTGATCTCATGCGGCGAGTATTACGCATCCCGTCCCGGGCGCGTCCCGGCCCCTTCAGGAGGCGGCGCGTCCGGTACGCCACTCCGCCACCAGGGCATCCACGTCGAACGGGCGCAGGTTCAGCAGGGGCCCCGGCGGGGGCCTGCGGACGGCCTCGCGGATCTTGTCGTTCACCTCGGTCAGCACCCGGCGCACCTCGGCCTCCGTCCGGATCTCCGGCAGGCGGGCGGCGACGTCCTCGGCCTCCTTGCGCAGCGCCAGCGCCGGCGGAAGCACCGACACCCCTTCGCGCTGCATCTTCGACTTGATCCACCACGCCTCGTCGTACGGGGCGCTCAGCGCCTCGATCGGCTTGCCGAACCCGGGCAGCCGGGAGACGTCACCCCGGCGTTCGGACTCCCGGATCTGCTGGTCCACCCATGATTCGAAGCTGACACCCGCGGGTTTGCGCTCGGTCACCGTGATCCCCTCTCGGAGTACGCCTGCTGCGGCGCTCTCCACCCTATCGAGGCGCCCCGGGAAGCCTGTCGGGCGGCGGACGTGCGAGCGCCGCGTCTCGAACGCGTTCGCGGGGGTACACGAGCGTCACGCCCGGCCGGGACGGAGCCGGGCAACGAACCGAAAGGGATGGTGGGAGTGGAACACAGCGACCTGCGGACCGGCTACCGCCGGGGGTGGTGACGATGACGACCCTCGTGATCATCCTCGCGGTCGTCGTGGTGGTGGCCGCCGGACTGTTCCTCGTCCTCGGCCGGAGGAACGGCGGCCACGGGCTGCGGCGGCGTTTCGGACCGGAGTACGAGCGTGCCGTGGCCCGGCACGACGGCGACACGAAGGCCGCCGAACACGAACTGAGCGAACGGCTGAAGCGGCACGGCTCGCTGGACGAGCGTGCGCTGGCACCGGAGGAGCGGGAGCGGTACCTCGCCCGCTGGGCGGGCGTCCAGGACCGGTTCGTCGACGCGCCGCAGCAGGCGGTGGCCGAGGCCGACACGCTCCTCGCGGAGCTGGCCCGTGATCTGGGCTTCCCCGACGGCCAGGACTTCGACGAGCAGAGCGACGCGCTCTCCGTCCACCACGCCGAGCACGTCCACGGCTACCGGCGCGTGCACGCCGCCCGGCGCGGCGAGGGCGACACGGAGCAGCTGCGGACCGCGCTGGTCGAGGCCCGGGGCCTCTTCGACGTCCTCGTATCGAACGGCACGAACCGCCCGGTCCGCCGGGACGAGCACCATCACGCGGAAGGAAGTGGCACGGCATGACCAAGGACACCGACCCCACCCCGCGGCCCACGGCCGCGCCCACCAGCCGTCCGGTCACCGGGGACCGGGCCGCCGGAAGCGGGACCCCGCACTTCTCCGACGACATCTCGGCCCGCCCGCCCCGCACGGCGCCCTCCGCTCCCCCGGCCGCCGCGCCCGTCCCGCTGTCCCAGAAGGACCTCGGGCACAAGGACGCGGGTAATACGGGGTGGTCGGACACCCCGGCCCGCACGGACGCGGACCGGGACACCGACACGCGGACCTTCCGTACCACGGCCCCGCACACCCCGGACCGCGACGGCCGGGCACACACCGCGCACGACGGGGACGACCACCTCCTCCCGGCCGGCGACCAGGACAGGCTGGCCCACCGGCTGCACCAGGCGGTGACCGACTTCGTGGAGAGCCCGCACCGGGCGGTGGAGGAGGCCGAGTCCACGTTCGACGCGGTGGTCGCCGGCCTCACCGACGCGCTCAAGGAGCGCCGCAGCACCCTGCACGTTGGCGAACACGACGGCGGCGACCCCGGAGCCCGCACCGAGGAGCTGCGGATCACGCTCCAGCACTACCGCGACCTCACCGAACGACTGCTGAAGGTCTGACACGGAGCTCGCGAACACAGATCGCTCCGAGACGGATGTTGCCCCGGCACCGCGTGCGTGTGCCGGGGCAACACGCTGTGCGGGGAGGAGCGCGCCGCCCCTACTCCCCGGTGTAGACGACCAGTTCGCCGCGCAGGCGTCGCAGCGTGGGGCCCGGGACGCGCAGGCAGTCGCGCACGTAGCCGTCCAGGCCGCCCCAGCGCTCGTCCATGGCGGCCAGGGCCGTTTCGAGATAGCGGGGGCGGACCTCGATGATCGCCGAGGCGATCTCCGGGTCGCCGCCCGCGTCGAGGAAGCCCTGCACGTACGGACGTCCCATGATCCGCAGCGCCGGGTTCACGGCGAGGAACTCCTGCCGCACCACATCGCGCGAGGCGCCCAGGATCAGGAGCAGCAGGGCGGCCCCCCAGCCGGCGCGGTCCTTGCCGGTGGCGCAGTGGAAGAGCACCGGCCGCGCGGCGGGGTCGGCGACCGTGTCGATGAAGGCGCGGTACGCGGCCGCGGCCCCCGCGGAGAGCACCAGTTGCCGGTACGACCGGGCGACCGCCTCCTCGGCCTTGCCGCTCCCCAGCAGCCGCTCGGCCTCGACGGGGTCGGCGAGCAGCGCGCGGAACCGCGCGGGCGTCACGCCCGGGTTGTCACCCAGCACGTCGGCGACGAAGAGCCGGGCCCCGGGCGGCAGGGCGTCGGGGGCGGAGCCCCGCTCGTCGGCGGTCCGCAGGTCGACGACCGTACGGATGCCGAGCGCGGCCACGGCCGCGGCGTCCACCGGGTCGAGTCCTCCGAGCCGGCCGGAACGCAGCACCACACCCGGCCGGACCTGGCGGCCCGGGCCCAGCGTGATACCGCCGAGATCGCGCAGATTGAGGGCGGAAAAGGACGGGACGGCCCTGACGGTTTGCACGATGGATTTCCTCTTTTCCCGGCGCGCATCCGAAATGATTTCGGCCTGGCCGGATCAACGTCGCATGATGTCGTCACATCGACAAAGTAAAACGCCGGAGATCATCGATCGGCTGCGCGGGCGGACGGGAGCCACAAGGCGCCCCTCGGTCCGCACCCTTCTCCGCGCTCTCCGGCCGGGCGCCGCCGGAATGCGCGCAGGCGGAAGAGGTCCACGAGGCACGCGCCCCGCGCCCCCTCCCTCACCCGGCCAGCAGGCGCGCCTTCTGGGCCTCGAACTCGGCGTCGGTGAGGATGCCCTGCTGCTTCAGCGCGGCGAGTCGCTCAAGTTGCCCGACCACGTCCCCGCCGGGCGCCGCCGGCGGTGCGGCGGCGGGCTGCGGCTGCTGGGCGGCGTACTGCTCCGCCTCCTGCTGCGCGAACCTGGTCTGCTGGTGCTGCTGGACCCGCCCGGTGACGGCGGACGCTGTCCCGGCGACGACGGCCGTGCGCGCGGCGGCTCCGATGAGGCCGGGTCCGCGGCGGTTCATTCCGGGTCCTCGGAAGATCGGCATGGCGTGTTCCCCTTCCGGAACGGGCGTCAGCTGTCGTGGCCGGCGGCGGAGGCGGCGGCCTCCGCGATCTCGGCGGGAATCCGCTCATGAGCGATGACCTGCCCGCCCGAGGCCCGGACGGCCTCGGTCAGCGGAACCGCCCAGAGGTCCTCCCACACGATGAGCGCGGCGGAGCTGCCCGGTGGCACGCGCTCACCGAGCATGCGGATGTCCTCGCTGTTCAGCATGCCGCTGACCTCGCCCTCGACCGGCTCGAAGGAGACCAGGTCGTCGGGGTCCAGGTCATCCAGCTCGACGGTCTGGATCGTGCCGTCCTCGGCCCTCTGCACAAAGGCCAGGTCCAGGATGCGCACCGCCTTCGAGGCGACCGCGTCGGCCAGCGCGGGCGCGATGGCGCCGGTGAACCGACTGCCCGGAAATGCGACGACGAGGTATTCCACAGGTCCCACGGTCACAGGCGCGTCCTCTCCGCATGAATGGATTGACAGCAGCATAACTTCGGGCATTCCTCATCGCACCGCGACAAAGCAGCGCATATCCATACATATGACTACGCGACAGTGCGTAAAGGATCAAGTGCGCTGAGGGAGGGCAAGGTCACAGGCCGGCGCACTGCTCCTCCCCCGGGAGCTGCCCTAGCATCTGGGCCATGACGGTCCAGCCTACTGACGAGCTTCCACTGGCCGCCGGATTCCCTGACCCCGCCCATGAGCAGTGGCAGAGCCTCGTCGAAGGTGTGCTGCGCAAATCGGGCAAGGACGTGTCGGGACCGGCCGCCGAGGAAGCACTGTCCACCAGGGTGGAGGACGGGCTCATCACCCGGCCCCTCTACACCTCGCGCGACGACGCGCCCGATGCCGGTCTCCCCGGCTTCGCCCCGTTCACCCGCGGCAGCAAGCCCGACGGGTGCACGGCGGGCGGCTGGGGCGTACGGCAACGGCACGCGTTCACCGATCCCGCCCGGCTCAACGAGGCCGTACTCGCGGACCTGGAGAACGGCGTCACCTCGCTGTGGCTGGCCGTCGGAGGCACCGACGGCGTGCCGGTCTCCGGTCTGGAACGCGCGCTCGACGGCGTCCTGCTCGACCTGGCGCCCATCGTCCTGGACGCGGGCGCGGAACTGGACGCCGCGGCGGCCGAATTGCTGCGGCTGCACGCGGAGCGCGGTGTCCCGGCCGGGCAGGTACGGGGCAGTCTCGGCGCCGATCCGCTGGGGCGCGCCGCGCGCGAGGGCACCGAGCCCGGCCTGGCGGAGGCCGTGCGCTGGTCGCTGCGGTGCGCCGAGGAGTTCCCCGGGCTGCGCGCGGTCGTCGTGGACGCGATGCCCTACCACGAGGCGGGCGGCTCGGCGGCCCAGGAGCTGGGCGCGTCGCTGGCCACGGGCGTCGCCTATCTCCGGGCGCTGACCGAGGCCGGGCTCGGCGTCGAAGCGGCGTGCGGGCAGCTGGAGTTCCGGTACGCGGCGACCGCCGACCAGTTCCTGACCATCGCGAAGATGCGGGCGGCGCGCCGGCTGTGGGCGCGGGTCGCCGAGGTCTGCGGGGCTCCGGACGCCGGGGCGCAGCGGCAGCACGCGGTGACGTCGCCGGTCATGATGACGCGGCGCGATCCGTGGGTGAACATGCTGCGGACCACCCTCGCCGGCCTCGGCGCGGGCGTCGGCGGGGCCGACGCGGTGACCGTGCTGCCGTTCGATCACGCGCTGGGCCTGCCCGACGCGTTCGCCCGGCGCATCGCCCGGAACACCTCCACGATCCTCCTCGAGGAGTCGCACCTGGCCCGGGTCATCGACCCGGCGGGCGGCTCCTGGTACGTGGAGCGGCTGACCGACGAACTCGCGGAAGCCGCCTGGGCGTTCTTCCAGGAGATCGAGCGGGCGGGCGGCCAGGCGGCCGCTCTGGGCTCGGGGCTGGTCAAGGAGCGGATCGCGGCGACCTGGGCGGAGCGCGGCAAGGACCTGGCGCGGCGCAAGGAGCCGGTGACCGGGGTGAGCGAGTTCCCGCTGCTGGCCGAGCGCCCGGTGGAGCGCGAGCCGTTCCCGGCGGCCCCGGCACGGGGCGGCCTTCCGGTCGTCCGGCGCGACGAGGCGTTCGAGGCGCTGCGGGTCCGCTCGGACGCCCACCTCGCGGCGACCGGCAGCAGACCGCGCGTCTTCATCGCCGCGCTCGGCCCGGCGGCGGTCCACACCGCGCGGGTCTCCTTCGCCGCGAACCTGTTCCAGGCGGGCGGCGTCGAGCCGGTGCACGAGCCGGTGCGGGTGGACGCGTCCTCGGTGGCCGGGGCGTTCGCCGCCTCGGGGGCGGACGTGGCGTGCCTGTGCTCCAGCGACGCGCTCTACGCCGAACAGGCCGCGGAGACCGCCGCGGCGCTGGTCGCTGCGGGTGCGCGGCGTGTGTACCTGGCGGGGCGGCCCGGCGCGTACGACGGTGTCGACGAGTACGTCTTCGCCGGCTGCGACGCGGTGGCCGTGCTCTCTTCGCTTCTCGACCGGATGGGTGTGGCGTAATGCGTATCCCCGACTTCTCCGACATCGGGCTCGGGCCGGGCGGCGCTTCCGAGGTCACCGAGGACCAGTGGCGTGCCGCGGTCAAGGAGACCTCCGGTGGCTCAGCGGGCGATCTGCTGTGGGAGACCCCCGAGGGCATCTCGGTCAAGCCGCTGTACACCGGGCACGACCTGGAGGGCCTCGACTTCCTCGGTACGTACCCGGGCATCGCGCCGTATCTGCGCGGTCCGTACCCGACGATGTACGTCAACCAGCCCTGGACGATCCGGCAGTACGCGGGCTTCTCCACCGCCGAGGAGTCCAACGCCTTCTACCGGCGCAATCTGGCGGCCGGGCAGAAGGGCCTTTCGGTCGCCTTCGACCTGCCGACGCACCGCGGTTACGACAGCGACCACCCCCGGGTGACGGGCGATGTCGGCATGGCGGGCGTGGCGATCGACTCGATCTACGACATGCGTCAGCTCTTCGACGGCATTCCGCTGGACCGGATGTCGGTGTCGATGACGATGAACGGCGCGGTGCTGCCGGTCCTCGCGCTGTACATCGTGGCCGCCGAGGAGCAGGGCGTACCGCCGGAAAAGCTGGCCGGGACCATTCAGAACGACATTCTGAAGGAGTTCATGGTCCGCAACACCTACATCTATCCGCCGAAGCCGTCGATGCGGATCATCTCCGACATCTTCTCGTACACCTCGCAGAAGATGCCGCGCTACAACTCGATCTCCATCTCCGGGTACCACATCCAGGAGGCCGGGGCGACGGCGGATCTGGAGCTGGCGTACACCCTGGCCGACGGGGTGGAGTACCTGCGTGCCGGGCGGAACGCGGGGCTCGACGTCGACGCGTTCGCGCCCCGGCTGTCATTCTTCTGGGCGATCGGCATGAACTTCTTCATGGAGATCGCGAAGCTGCGCGCCGCCCGGCTCCTCTGGGCGAAGCTCGTGCAGCAGTTCGAGCCGAAGAACGCCAAGTCGCTGTCGCTGCGTACGCACTCGCAGACGTCGGGCTGGTCGCTGACCGCGCAGGACGTGTTCAACAACGTCACGCGCACCTGCGTGGAGGCGATGGCCGCCACCCAGGGCCACACCCAGTCGCTGCACACCAATGCTCTGGATGAGGCGTTGGCCCTGCCCACGGACTTCTCCGCGCGCATCGCCCGCAACACGCAACTGCTGCTCCAGCAGGAGTCCGGGACCGGCCGGGTCATCGACCCGTGGGGCGGCAGCGCGTACGTCGAGAAGCTGACCTACGACCTGGCGCGGCGCGCCTGGCAGCACATCGAGGAGGTCGAGGCCGCGGGCGGCATGGCGAAGGCCATCGACGCCGGCATCCCGAAGCTCCGCATCGAGGAGGCCGCCGCCCGCACCCAGGCCCGCATCGACTCCGGGCGCCAGCCGGTGATCGGGGTCAACAAGTACCGGGTCGAGACCGACGAGCAGATCGACGTGCTCAAGGTCGACAACTCCTCGGTGCGCGCCCAGCAGATCGAGAAGCTGCGCCGGCTGCGCGAGGAGCGCGACGAGCAGGCGTGCCAGGACGCGCTGCGCGCGCTGACCGCGGCCGCCGGGCGCGAGCCGGGTCCCGGCCTGGAGGGCAATCTGCTGGCGCTGGCCGTGGACGCGGCCCGCGCGATGGCGACCGTGGGCGAGATCTCGGACGCACTGGAGAAGGTGTACGGCCGGCACGCGGGCCAGATCCGTACGATCTCCGGTGTGTACCGCAACGAGGCAGGGGAGTCGCCGTCCGTGGACCGCACCCGCACACTGGTCGACGCGTTCGAGGAGGCGGAGGGGCGGCGTCCGCGCATCCTGGTCGCCAAGATGGGCCAGGACGGCCACGACCGGGGCCAGAAGGTGATCGCGACCGCCTTCGCCGACCTGGGCTTCGACGTCGACGTCGGCCCGCTGTTCCAGACGCCGGGCGAGGTCGCCCGGCAGGCCGTCGAGGCGGACGTGCACATCGTGGGCGTCTCGTCGCTGGCGGCCGGCCACCTCACGCTCGTCCCGGCGCTCCGCGAGGAGCTGGCCGCCGAGGGGCGCGAGGACATCATGATCGTGGTGGGCGGGGTGATCCCGCCGCAGGACGTCGACGCGCTCCTGGAGGCGGGCGCCGCGGCCGTGTTCCCGCCCGGGACCGTGATCCCGGACGCGGCCCACGACCTGGTGACGCGGCTCGGGTCCGCGCTCGGCCACGAGCTGTGAGCCGCTGAGCGATGGCCCCGAGGATCGATCTCGACAGTTATGTGAAGGGCGTGCTCGACGGGAAGCGCGCGCACATCGCGCGCGCCATCACCCTCGTCGAGTCCACCCGGCCCGACCACCGGGCGCTGGCGCAGGAGCTGCTGCGCCGGCTGCTGCCGCACTCGGGCCACGCCCGGCGCGTCGGCATCAGCGGGGTGCCCGGGGTCGGCAAGTCGACGTTCATCGACGCGCTCGGCACCATGCTCACCGGGCTCGGGCACCGGGTCGCCGTACTGGCGGTCGACCCGTCGTCCAGCCGGACCGGCGGTTCCATCCTGGGCGACAAGACCCGGATGGAACGGCTGGCGGTGGACCCGGACGCCTTCGTGCGCCCCTCCCCCACCGCCGGCACGCTGGGCGGGGTGGCGAAGGCGACCCGCGAATCCGTCGTGGTGATGGAGGCGGCGGGCTACGACGTGGTGCTGGTGGAGACCGTCGGTGTCGGCCAGTCGGAGACCGCGGTCGCCAACATGGTCGACACGTTCCTGCTGCTGACCCTGGCACGCACCGGTGACCAGTTGCAGGGCATCAAGAAGGGGGTCCTGGAGCTCGCGGACGCCATCGCCGTCAACAAGGCGGACGGCCCGCACGAGCGTGACGCGAAGGCCGCGGCCCGTGAACTGGCGGGCGCGCTGCGGCTGATGCACCCGGCGGACGCGGCGTGGACGCCGCCCGTCCTGACGTGCAGCGCGCGCGAGTCGACCGGTCTCGACACGCTGTGGGAGCGGCTGGAACAGCACCGGGCGCTGCTGGAGTCGACCGGCCGGCTCGCCGCCAAGCGCAGCGAGCAGCAGGTGGACTGGGCCTGGACGATGGTGCGCGAAGAACTCCTGGAGAGCTTGCGCGGCCACGCCGGCGTGCGGGCGGTGGCGCCGGACCTGGAGCGCCGGGTGCGGGAGGGGACGCTCCCGGCGACGCTGGCCGCCGAGGAGATCCTTGCCGCGTTCCGGGGGTCCGGCCCGGCGGTCTGAGCGTCCGCCGCCCGCCGCGCCGGGTCACATCCGGGTGTGGAGGGCGGCGGTGTGCTTCCGGACCTGTTCCGGGGTGAGGTAGCTGTCGGTGTACTCGAAGTCCCGCAGCGTCGCCGGCTTGCGCATCTGGAAGCCGGTGCGGACGAAGTCGTCGCCGGCGGTGGCGTTGATCAGCCAGTTCGCCATGACGCGGGCCTTGGCCACATTGGTGCGCAGCGCCGACCAGTGGTAGCCGCGCGCCACGGCCTGGGCGGCGATGCCGTGCATCTCGATGCCGAGCGGCTTGGACACGGCGTCCTTGCCGCCGAGGTCCACGACGAGCCCGAGATCCTTGTGGACGTAGGGCTGAAGCGGCTGGTTGCGCAGCTTGGCGAGCAGGTTGTCGGCGAGTTTGCGGCCCTGGCGCAGCGCGTGCTGGGCGGTGGGCGGGCAGACCGCGCCGTCGCCCTTGGCCAGGTCGGGCACGGCGGCCACGTCGCCGAGCGCGAAGATGCCGTCGTGGCCGGGCAGCGTCATCTCGGGCGTGACGGCGAGCCGGCCCTTCACGGTCTCGGCGTCGAAGGTGCCGACCAGCGGGCTGGCGGCGACCCCGGCGGTCCAGATCAGCGTCCGGCAGGGCAGCACCCGGCCGTCGGTGAACGTCACGGTGTCGGGCCCTGCCTCGGCGACGGACACACCGAGCGACACCTCGATGCCCCGGTCGCGCAGCACCTTGAGGGCGCTGGCGCCCAGCTTGTCGCCCAGCTCGGGCATGAGCTTCGGGGCGATGTCGATCAGGTGCCACTTGACGAGCTTCGGGTCGAGGCGGGGGTAGTGCCGCAGCGCGCTGGTGGTGAGGCGCTGGAGGCAGGCCGCGGTCTCGGTGCCGGCGTACCCGCCGCCGACCACGACGAACTGGAGCCGGGATGCCCGCTCCTCCTCGTCGTCGCTGGCGTCCGCGAGGTCGAGCTGCGCGATGACGTGGTCGCGTACGTAGGCGGCCTCGGCCAGCGTCTTCATGCCGCGGGCGTGGTCGAGGAGCCCGGGGATGTCGAAGGTCCGGGTGACGCTGCCGGGGCTGAGGACGAGGTGGTCGTACCGCTCGTTGACGATCTCGTCGGTGATCTTGCGGATCACGCACACCTTCGCGTCGGGGTCCACGCCGATGGCCCCGCCCGGAACGATCCGGGTCCGGTGGCGGCTGCTGCGGCGCAGCGACAGCGCGACGGACTGCGGGGTCAGCGCTCCGGACGCCACCTGGGGCAGCAGGGGCAGGTAGAGCTGGTACGAGAACGGGGCGACGAGCGCGATGTCCGCTTCACCGGGCCGCAGCCCCCGCTCCAGACGGCGTACGCACTCGACCCCGGCGAAACCGGCTCCGACTACGAGAATCCTGGGTCGTGCCACAGTGATCGTCCCTTCTGGGGGTCTGCACGGTCGTCCGTTCGCCTGCCCCGTCACACGCGCCCGTCACCTCTCATCTTCACGACCGGTAGGCGAGTGCGCCTGCTGGGACGGCAGAACGGACGACCGGGGCGGGTCACCTGGACAGGTAGGTGACCACGCCGCAGGCGCCGCCCGCCGTGCCCGCGCAGACCACGGCGGCGGCGACACAACGGGCGCGCAGCCTGTGGTAGCGCTCCGTGTACTCGCCGCGCAGTTGCAGGGCGCGCGCGGAGATCCGCGCCAGCACGACCCGGGATTCGGCGGTCCGCTCGGCGGTGTAGACCCGCTCCACGTCCTCGCGCTGGGCGGTGGTGAGCCAGGGCAGCTGGTCGGTGAAGCGGCGGGCGAGCCCGCGTGCCCGCTCGACCTCTGCGTTCCACAGCAGGTAGCCCTCCAGCTGGGCCAGTCCCCGCGTGCTCTCGGCGTCCGGGTCGGCCGGCGCCCGCCTCTCCTCGCCGCTCACGCCTGCTTGTCCCCCGGCGCCACCGTCGCGGAGGTGTGCGGCCGGGTGGCCGCCTCCTCCAGCTCGCGCACGGCGGGGTGGTGCAGGTCGAATGCCGGGGATTCGGAACGGATACGGGGCAGGGTGACGAAGTTGTGCCGGGGCGGCGGGCAGGAGGTCGCCCACTCCAGCGAACGGCCGTAGCCCCACGGGTCGTCGACCGCGACCTGCTTGCCGTACTTGGCGGTCTTCCAGACGTTGTACAGGAAGGGCAGCATCGACAGGCCGAGCAGGAACGAGGAGATGGTCGAGATGGTGTTCAGCGCGGTGAAGCCGTCCGCCGCGAGGTAGTCCGCGTACCTGCGGGGCATGCCCTCGGCACCCAGCCAGTGCTGCACCAGGAACGTGCCGTGGAAGCCCACGAACAGCGTCCAGAAGGTCATCTTGCCGAGCCGCTCGTCCAGCATCTTCCCGGTGAACTTCGGCCACCAGAAGTGGAAGCCGGCGAACATCGCGAACACCACGGTGCCGAAGACGACGTAGTGGAAGTGGGCGACCACGAAGTACGAGTCGGAGACGTGGAAGTCGAGCGGCGGGGATGCCAGGATCACCCCGGTCAGGCCGCCGAAGAGGAACGTGACGAGGAAGCCGACCGACCAGAGCATCGGTGTCTCGAAGGAGAGCGAGCCCTTCCACATCGTGCCGATCCAGTTGAAGAACTTCACCCCGGTGGGCACCGCGATGAGGAACGTCATGAACGAGAAGAACGGCAGCAGCACCCCGCCGGTGACGTACATGTGGTGCGCCCACACCGTGATCGAGAGACCGGCGATGGCGATGGTGGCACCGATCAGACCGATGTAGCCGAAGATCGGCTTGCGGCTGAAGACCGGGATGATCTCGGAGACGATGCCGAAGAACGGCAGGGCGATGATGTACACCTCTGGATGGCCGAAGAACCAGAAAAGGTGCTGCCAGAGCAGCGCCCCGCCGTTGGCCGCGTCGAAGACGTGCGCACCGAACTTGCGGTCCGCCTCCAGTGCCAGGAGGGCGGCGGCGAGCACCGGGAAGGCCAGCAGGACCAGCACACCGGTCAGCAGGACGTTCCAGGTGAAGATCGGCATGCGGAACATCGTCATGCCGGGCGCGCGCATGCAGATGATCGTGGTGATGAAGTTGACCGAACCGAGGATCGTGCCGAACCCGGAGAAGGCCAGACCCATGATCCACAGGTCACCGCCGACCCCGGGCGAGCGGACCACGTCGGTCAGCGGCGAGTAGGCGAACCAGCCGAAGTCGGCGGCGCCGTTCGGGGTGAGGAAACCGGCCACCGCGATGAGCGAGCCGAAGAGGTAGAGCCAGTAGGCGAACATGTTCAGCCGCGGGAACGCCACGTCCGGCGCGCCGATCTGGAGCGGCATGATCCAGTTCGCGAAGCCGGAGAACAGCGGCGTCGCGAACATCAGCAGCATGATCGTGCCGTGCATCGTGAACGCCTGGTTGAACTGCTCGTTCGACATGATCTGCATGCCCGGCCTGGCCAGCTCGGCGCGCATGAACAGGGCGAGCAGCCCGCCGCCGAGGAAGAACGCGAACGAGGTGACCAGGTAGAGCGTGCCGATCGTCTTGTGATCGGTGGTGGTCGCCCACTTGATGACGACGTTGCCGGGCTCCCTGCCGCGTACCGGCAGCTCGTTGGAGTACGACTCCTCGTCCTCGGCCGTACCTGGTGTGCCCGTCGTCGTCACGGGGCCGCTCCTTCGCTTGTGCATCCCTGTTACCGGATGCAGCAAAGCAGCGAAGCGGGCCCGTCGCGCGGCCCGGCACCCGCCGGAGCGCGACATTCACCCGTCAGGGGGGTGAGCCGTCCTCCTGGGACGCCGATGCCCCGGCGCGGCGGAAGCCGGCCGGGGCATCGGTGACCGTCGGGTCAGGCGAGGCTCGCGATCGCCTGGTTGAACGTCGCGGACGGACGCATGACGGCCGCGGCCTTGGCCGGGTCGGGCTGGTAGTAGCCGCCGATGTCGGCCGGCTTGCCCTGGACCGCGATCAGCTCGTCCACGATCGTCTGCTCCTGCTCGGCCAGCGTCTTGGCGAGCGGGGCGAACGCGGTGGCGAGCTCGGCGTCGGCGGTCTGCTGCGCCAGCTCCTGGGCCCAGTACAGGGACAGGTAGAAGTGGCTGCCGCGGTTGTCGATGCCACCGAGGCGGCGGGACGGCGACTTGTCCTCGTTGAGGAACGTGGCCGTGGCCCGGTCCAGCGTGTCGGCGAGGACCTGGGCGCGGGCGTTGCCCGTGGTCTGCGCGAGGTGCTCGAAGCTGACGGCCAGGGCCAGGAACTCGCCCAGGCTGTCCCAGCGCAGGTAGTCCTCCTTGACGAGCTGCTGCACGTGCTTGGGCGCGGAGCCGCCGGCGCCCGTCTCGAAGAGGCCGCCACCGTTCATCAGCGGGACGACGGAGAGCATCTTCGCGCTGGTGCCGAGCTCCAGGATCGGGAAGAGGTCCGTCAGGTAGTCGCGGAGCACGTTGCCGGTGACGGAGATGGTGTCCTCGCCGCGGCGGATGCGCTCCAGGGAGAAGGCGGTGGCCTCCTGCGGGGTCATGATCTCGATCTGGAGACCCTCGGTGTCGTGCTCGGCGAGGTAGGTCTTCACCTTCTCGATGAGCTTCGCGTCGTGGGCACGGTCCGCGTCGAGCCAGAAGACGGCCGGGTTGCCGGTCGCACGGGCGCGGGTGACGGCCAGCTTGACCCAGTCCTGGATCGGCAGGTCCTTGGTCTGGCACATGCGGAAGATGTCGCCGGCGCCGACGGCCTGCTCCAGCACGGCGTTGCCGGCGGCGTCCACGACGCGGACGGTGCCGGTGGCGGGGATCTCGAAGGTCTTGTCGTGGCTGCCGTACTCCTCGGCCTTCTGCGCCATGAGGCCGACGTTGGGCACGGAGCCCATCGTGGCCGGGTCGAAGGCGCCGTTGGCGCGGCAGTCGTCGATGACGACCTGGTAGACACCGGCGTAGCTGCTGTCCGGCAGGACGGCGATGGTGTCGGCCTCGTTGCCGTCCGGGCCCCACATGTGGCCGGAGGTGCGGATCATGGCCGGCATGGAGGCGTCCACGATGACGTCGCTGGGGACGTGCAGGTTAGTGATGCCCTTGTCGGAGTCGACCATGGCGAGGGCGGGGCCCTCGGCGAGCTCGGCCTCGAAGGACTCCTTGATCTTCGCGCCCTCGGGCAGGGCCTCCAGGCCCTTGAGGATGCCGCCCAGACCGTCGTTCGGGGTCAGGCCGGCCGCGGCGAGCGCGTCACCGTACGCGGCGAAGGTCTTCGGGAAGAAGGCGCGCACGACGTGGCCGAAGATGATCGGGTCGGAGACCTTCATCATCGTGGCCTTGAGGTGCACGGAGAAGAGGACGCCCTCGGCCTTGGCGCGGGCGATCTGGGCGGTGATGAACTCGCGCAGGGCGGCGACGCGCATGACGGAGGCGTCGACGACCTCGCCCGCGAGGACCGGGACGGACTCGCGCAGGACGGTGGTGGTGCCGTCGTCCCCGGCGAGCTCGATGCGCAGGGTGCCGGGCTCGGCGATGACCGCGGACTTCTCGGTGGACCGGAAGTCGTCGACGCCCATGGTGGCGACGTTGGTCTTCGAGTCGGCGGTCCAGGCGCCCATGCGGTGCGGGTGGGTCTTGGCGTAGTTCTTGACCGACGCGGGGGCGCGGCGGTCGGAGTTGCCCTCGCGCAGGACCGGGTTGACGGCGCTGCCCTTGACCTTGTCGTAACGGGCGCGGACGTCCTTGTCCTCGTCGGTCTTCGGGTCGTCCGGGTAGTCCGGGAGGGCGTAGCCCTGTGCCTGGAGCTCGGCGATCGCGGCCTTCAGCTGCGGGATCGAGGCCGAGATGTTCGGCAGCTTGATGATGTTGGCGCCCGGAGTGGTGGCCAGCTCGCCGAGCTCGGCGAGAGCGTCGTCGATGCGCTGGTCCTCGCGGAGGCGCTCGGGGAAACCGGCGATGATCCGGCCCGCCAGGGAGATGTCCCGGCTCTCGACGGTGACCCCGGCCTTGGAGGCGTACGCCTCGATCACGGGCAGGAACGAATACGTCGCCAGGGCCGGGGCCTCGTCGGTGTGTGTATAGATGATGGTCGAGTCAGTCACCCTGTGCTCCGCTCCACGTCTGCAACATTGCTTGACATCAAGATATCTCGTGAGCGGCACAGGCTCGACAGGGCCCTGCCCCACACCGGCCGGAAGACGTCCTACGGACGGCCGCCGGGCGGTACGCCCTCGCCCCTGGGCACCGGTCCGGGCGGGGTGCCGTCGCCGAAGGGGCGTCCGCCGAGCTCTTCGCGGTGGTGCGGGGTCAGCCAGCCGGAGAGGTCGGGGCCCGCGGGCACGATGCCGGTGGGGTTGATGCCGGTGTGCACCCGGTAGTAGTGCTGCTTGATGTGGTGGAAGTCGACCGTGTCCCCGAACCCGGGGGTCTGGTAGAGGTCCCTGGCGTACGCCCACAGCACCGGGTCCTCGGAGAGTTTCCGGCGGTTGCACTTGAAGTGGCCGTGGTAGACGGCGTCGAAGCGGACCAGGGTGGTGAAGAACCGGATGTCCGCCTCGGTGATCGTGTCACCGACGAGGTAGCGCCGGTCCGCGAGCCGCTCGGACATCTCCGCCAGGCGGCGGAACAGTGCCTCGTACGCCTCCTCGTAGGTGTCCTGGGCATCCGCGAAGCCGGCCCGGTACACCCCGTTGTTGACGTCCTGGTAGATGCCCTCCATGACCGCGTCGATCTCCGCGCGCAGCGGCTCGGGGTAGAGGTCGGGCGCACCGGACCGGTGCAGGGCGGTCCACTCGGTGGCGAGGTCCAGGGTGATCTGCTGGTAGTCGTTGGTGACCAGCTTGCCGCTGGGTACGTCGACGATCGCCGGGACGCTGACGCCGCCCGGGTAGTCGCGCTCGCGGGCGTCGTACGCCTCGCCGAGGTAGCGGATGCCGAGTACCGGGTCCCGGCCGCCCGGGTCGAGCGTGAAGCGCCAGCTGCGGTCGTCCTGGAGCGGGTCGGCGACGGCGAGCGAGAGCGCGTCCTCCAGGCCGAGCAGCCTGCGGGAGACCAGGGCGCGGCTGGCCCAGGGGCAGGCCCGGCTGGCGACCAGCCGGTAGCGGCCCGCTTCGACGGGCCAGCCGTCGCGGCCGTCGGCGGTGATGCGGTCCGCGAAGTGGCTGCGGGAGCGCTTGAAGGGCTTGTGTCCGTACGAGCTGTTGCCGTCGGTGCCGGCGGAGTCGTTCATCGCGTTCTCCTCAGGAGGCGGCTGCGGGAGGTGGGGAGTGCTTAGTACGGCGTCTGCCCCGTCGGCCGCCGCCCACGTCGGCGAGCGCGACGAGCAGGGCGCCGACGACGAACGCGACGGAGACGATGAGCCCGTGGTCGTACGCGTCGGACCAGCCGTCGCCGCCGACCTGGGCGAAGAACACCGCTCCGACGGCGGCGATCCCGATGGCGGAACCGACGCGCTGCCCGGTCTGGAGGGTGCCGCCGGCGCTGCCCGCGGTGGCGACGGGCACCTCGGAGAGGGTCAGGGTCTGGTTGGGCGCGATGACCAGGCCGCTGCCGAGCCCGGCGAAGAGCAGCGGGGCGGCCATCGCCCAGCCGGCGCCCCGGCCGGGCACCAGGTGGACGGCGAGCGCGGTGGCCCCGAGGCCCACGGCCACGGCGGCCAGTCCGATGACGACGAGGGGCCGGCCGAAGCGCCCGACGAGCCTGCCGCCGGGACTGGCGGCGACGGCGGAGCCCAGGGCGAAGGGGGTGATCGCCAGACCGGCCTGGAGGGCGGTGTAGTGCAGGCCGCTCTGGAGGTAGAGCGTGGTGATGAAGAAGATCGAGGTGAATCCGGCGAAGTACAGCAGGATGAGCAGGCAGCCCAGCCAGTACGAGCGCACCTTGAAGAGCCGGAGGTCCACGACCGGCTGGGTGCCCCGCCGGCCGCACCGGGCCTCCCAGCCGACGAAGGCGACGAGCAGCGCCACGGCCAGGATCAGCAGCAGCCACTTCTCGTCGCCGGGCCACTGGCGGGACTGGACGAAGGGCAGCAGCAGGGCCAGGACCCCGGCGCCGAGCAGCAGCACGCCGAGCGGGTCGAGGTCCCGCAGCCGGACCTGACCGGCGGACGGGGTGTCGGGCAGCAGCCGGCGGGCCAGCAGGAGGCA
Organism: Streptomyces sp. SAS_281; assembly: GCF_052542855.1. NCBI lineage: Bacteria > Bacillati > Actinomycetota > Actinomycetes > Kitasatosporales > Streptomycetaceae > Streptomyces > Streptomyces sp. SAS_281. The sequence goes on along the minus strand of NZ_JBMNDO010000094.1, from coordinate 2,575 downwards.
GACGAGGCCCAGCGGCAGATTGACGTAGAACACCCAGCGCCAGCCCTCGTCCGCTCCGGCCGCCTGGATGAGCAGGCCGCCGAGCAGCGGCCCGACGGCGGTGGAGATGCCGACCACCGTGCCGAACATGCCGAAGGCGCGACCGCGCTCCCGGCCCTGGAACATCTGCTGGATGAGGGCGGAGATCTGCGGTGAGACCATCCCGCCGGCCAGCCCCTGGACCAGGCGGGCGATCACCAGCCAGAGGCTGGACTGGGCCGCGCCGCAGGCCGCCGAGGAAAGCGTGAAGAGCGCGAGCCCCGCCATGAAGACCGCACGCCGGCCGCGGGCGTCGCCGAGCCGCCCGGCCGGGATCAGGAACAGGCCGAAGGCCAGGGCGTAACCGGACAGGACCCATTGCAGGTCGGACTCCGGAGTGTGCAGCCCCGCCTTGATGGAGGGGAGCGCGACGTTGACGATCGAGACGTCCAGAAGGGTCATGAACCCGGCGACCAGACAGACGGCGAGCGCCTGCCACCGTCGCGGATCAGGCGTGTCGTGCCCGTCGGAACCCCGGTCCCCCGCGCTCTCTGCCATGGTTCGCACCCTAGGGGGCGGGCCCGGATTCCTCATCCCGGCTGGTCCACCCGGCCGTGCGGGGACCGCGCGGTCGCGGGCCGGTTAGGGTACGGCGCATGCAGTCGTACACGATCGGGCAGGCGGCCCGGCTCCTGGGCGTCAGCCCCGACACCGCCCGGCGCTGGGCCGACGCGGGGCGCGTCGCGACCCACCGCGACGAGGGCGGCCGCCGCCTCATCGACGGCCGCGACCTGGCGGCGTTCTCCGTCGAGGTCGCACAGAACGGCGCGGGCGACGAGGACGTCTCGTACACGTCCGCGCGCAACGCGTTCGCGGGCATCGTCACCGCCGTCAAGCTGGGCGATGTGGCCGCGCAGGTCGAGATCCAGGCCGGGCCGCACCGGTTGGTGTCCCTGCTGACCAGGGAGGCCGTCGAGGAACTGGGCCTGGAGGTCGGTGTGCAGGCCACCGCCCGGGTGAAGTCGACCAGCGTGCACATCGACCGCGCCTGACGGGTCAGTCCATGCCCTTCCGGGCGGCGGCCAGGATCTTCACGACGGTGTGGAAGAAGCGGGTGGTCGCGTCGCGGCCCAGGACGCCTTCCTGGAAGCCCTTGGCGGCCGGGGCCTTGCCGTTGATCAGGTGCCAGACGACGAAGGCGTCGTGGTCGGTGTGGCCGATGATCTCCATGTCCTTCTTGGGGGAGAGCATGGGCAGGGCCAGATCCGGGGCGATGCGCTCGGTGGTGAACACGACGCAGCAGCGGATGTCGTCGGTGATCTTCACGTCCTTGAACGGGTCGAGCGCGATCAGCGCCTCCAGCTCGGGAACCGTGCGCAGGCACACCGCGACGTCGTAGCCCAGGGCCCCGGCGAGATGGCCGCCGATACGGGCGGCGAGCGCGTCCCGGTCGGTCTCGTCGGACTCGAAGAACACGTTGCCGCTCTGGATGTAGCTGCGCACGGACGCGAGACCCAGCTCAGTGAAGAGTCCGCGCAGGCGCTCCATCTTCACGGAGCGGCCCGGCACGTTCAGCCCTCGGAGGAACGCGATGTACAGCAAATCCGATCACCTGTTCATGCGGGAGGAACGCGGGGTGCGGCCGACGCCGACAGCGTAGCCCCGCCGCCTTCGCGGCGGCGCGCTCACCGCCGCGCACACTTGACGGCATGACGGCCAAGAAGACCACCCGCCGCAGCGCGGGGCTCCTGCTGTTCCGCACCGGTGCCGGGCGCGGCCTCGAAGTGCTCATCGGCCACATGGGCGGCCCGTTCTGGACGGGGCGCGAGGAGGCCGCGTGGTCGGTGCCGAAGGGCGAGTACGGCCCCGACGAGGAGCCGGGGGCGGCGGCGCGGCGGGAGTTCGAGGAGGAGTTCGGGCATCCGGCGCCGGACGGTCCGTGGGTGGCGCTGGGCGAGGCCCGTCAGCCCAGCGGGAAGACGGTCACCGTGTGGGCGCTGGAGGGCGATGCCGACCCGGCGACGGCGGTGCCCGGCACGTTCGCGATGGAGTGGCCGCGGAAGTCGGGGAGGCTGCGGGAGTTCCCGGAGATGGACCGGTTCGCCTGGTGCACGCCCGAGGAGGCGGCGGAGCGGCTGGTGAAGGGGCAGCGGGTCTTCGTGGACCGGCTCCGCGAGCACCTGGCGGGCGGCGGCGCGCTCAGCGCGGGTGGAGGCGGATGACGGCGCGGCCGCCGTCCAGGTCGACGGTGGAGCGGTGCGGCGGGGCGCCGTCCTCCTCGTCGTCGCGGAGCAGCAGGGCGCTCTGCCGCTCCTTGAGCTCGCTCTGCTTCCCGGGCGAGAACGTGGCGTGCAGCTGCTCGAAGCCCGTCGCCGAGATCTGGCCCTGCCGGGCGCTGTTGCGCCAGGGCAGCAGCCCCGCGCGCCCGGCGCGCAGCAGGAGCTGGTCGAGGAAGGCCGCGACGGTCAGACCGATGACCAGGCCGGGCAGCGTCATCAGTACGAGGAATCCCATGCGGCCAGTCTTGTCGTACGGGCGCGGCCGGCGCAACGGCCGC
>NZ_JBMNDO010000093.1:0-31025 GCF_052542855.1 Streptomyces sp. SAS_281 | reverse complement strand
CGCCCGTTCCCCGGGTGGCGGCCGGGCCGGTCCTCGACCGCGGTGCGCGGGCCGCGGGAGTGGCCCGGCGCGGACACGGGAGGTCCGTGGCGTCCGGGTCCGCCGCACACCCCACTGTAGGGGGAGGCGCCCCGTCCGCCCAGCCGTCCTATGACGTTACGTCGATAACCGGTCACCCTCCGCAGGCGGTGAAGCGGTTGCGGAGGTGCACCGGAGAACGAACAAGGCCCCCTCGCGTGAAGCGAGGGGGCCTTGGCTGTGCGTGCGCCGCCAGGGACTCGAACCCCGGACCCGCTGATTAAGAGTCAGCTGCTCTAACCAACTGAGCTAGCGGCGCCTGCTGACCTGGAAAACTCTACCCGATCCCGAGCGGTGCTCCCGACCATCCCCTCGCCGCACCGGCCTGTCGGATGGTCGTTTTTTCCCTTCTATCCGTCAAACTGCGGTATGTCGTGACGTAGGTCGCGACCGTTGACACGCTGACGCCCGAGCAGATGCGCCCGAGGAACTTGACGACTGCGGAGGGGAATCGCATGACTGTGCCGGCCTTCGAGGAGTACGTACCCGCCATCGACTGTCCCTGTCCCGGCTGCGCCGCCCAGCGGCGGACCGCCGCAGGCGGACTGCCCGTGCGGAGCGGGGGACACCCGGCCGCGCGCGGCGCGCGGCGCGCGATGGTGCTGGTCACCGCCGCCGGAGTGGTGCTCGGAGGCGGGGCCGCGGAGTCCGCCGGCGCGCCCGCCGACCCCGCCCCGGTGCCCGGCACGGGGGTGCTGACCGGCATCGGCCCGCTGCCGGACAGCCCCCAGGGGCTCCCGGGTCCGCTGCGCGGGTCAGGTGTGCCGGGGCCGGCGGCCGCCCAGGCGGCGGTGACCGAGCCACGGGCGACGACCCGGACCGAGATCATCGACCGCGCGAAGAAGTGGGTGGACGCGCGGGTTCCGTACAGCATGTCGGCGTACTGGTCGGACGGGTACCGGCAGGACTGCTCCGGCTATGTGTCGATGGCCTGGAACCTGCCGGGCAACGAGTGGACCGGCAGCCTCGCCGCGTACGGCACCCGCATCGCCCGCGAGGACCTCCAGCCCGGCGACATCCTGCTCTTCCACAACCTCGCCGACCCCGGGAACGGCTCCCACGTCACGATCTTCGGCGGCTGGACCGACGGTACGCACACGCACTACACGGCGTACGAGCAGACCAAGCCGCACACCCGCAGGCAGACGACGCCCATGGCGTACTGGACCAACTCCGCGAGCTATGTCGCCTACCGCTACAAGGGCCTGAGCACGGGGAAGTCGGGCAGCGAGGCCGGCGGTGAGCCGTTCCCCGGCGCGGCGAAATTCGGGCCCCGTACGAACAACGCGCACGTGACCCGGCTCGGCGCGATGCTCGTCGCCCGGGGCGGCAAGCGCTTCTACAAGATCGGCCCCGACCCGGTCTGGACCGGCGCCGACCGCCGGGCCACCCGGGCGTTCCAGCAGGCCCAGGGGTGGAAGGGCGCCGAGGCCGACGGCATCCCCGGCCCCCACACCTGGAAGCTGCTGGTGACCGGAACCGGCCGCGACATTCCCGCCGCGAGCGGGCAGGCCGGCCCGAAGGCGGCTCCGGCCTTTCCCGGACGGGGCTATTTCCGGCCGGGTCGGTCGAACAGCCATGTCGACAGGCTCGGAAAGCAGTTGGTGAAGAAGGGGTACGGCGCGCACTACCGGCTGGGCCCCAGCCCCCGGTGGACCGAGGCGGACCGGCGCAATGTCGAGACCTTCCAGAAGGCCCAGGGCTGGCGGGGGACGGAGGCCGACGGCTATCCGGGCCCGGAGACCTGGCGGCGACTCTTCGCGTGACACGACGGACATGACGGAGGCGGAAATGCGATCCACGGTGTCGGACAGCTCCGGAAACCCGGAGAACGGCCAGGAGACGGAGTACGGGGCGGTCCCGGTACGGGAATGGGTCGGCCCGGGCGGAGCGGGCAGCGTCACGGACGCGTGGGCGGCGGGGGCCGCGGCGGACGCGCTGCCGGTCGCCGAGGGGCTGCCGGTGCGGGGCGCGACCCCCGCCGGGCCCCGCGCCCCCGAGCCACCTCCCCTCTTCGGGCCGGTGTCGGTGTCGGTGCCCTCGGACGACGAGGTGGTGGTCCAGGTCGCGGAGCCGGCCGCTCCGGACCGCGGCGGTGACACCGATTCCGTCGTCGATCTGGTGCTCGACCTCCGGTCGGGCGAGGAGGACCGCGGGGCCGCGCTCGGCGCCACCTCGGCTTCGGTATCGGTGCCGGCGGGGACGAGGGCTCGCGCGGAGGAGCCCGCGGACGCGGTGCCGGTGGACGCGCGCCCCGCGGACGCGCCCGCGCGGGCCCTCGTGAAGAACGCCGCGCCCGAGGACGCCGCGCCCGAGGCCACCGGTCCCGAGGACGCCGCGCCCGTCGCGGAGGCTCCCCGGCCCGAGCCGGTCCTCGCCCTCGCCGGGGCCCGGGTGCCCGGTCCGGACGCCGCGCCCCGACCCGACCCGGTCCGGGACAGCGGCCGCCACCAGGCGGTCATCGCCAACGAGCGCACCGCCTCCATCCCGGTGCACCTCCTCTTCCGCGAGGACCGGCGCGCCGGTGCCGCCGCCGTGCCGCCCACCGTCGTACGGCCGGCGGGCGGCGAGGCCGGGGTGCGGCGGCCGCCCGTGCCGAGGACGCCGCAGGTGCGCCCCTCGACCCGCCCCGCCCCCGACGCCGACCCCCGGCTCCGCGAGCGGCCCGGGCCCGCGCTGCCCGGCTGGGTCGCGCTGCTCACCGGCTTCGGCGGGACCGCGGCGGCCGGTGCGGTGCTGTGGTGGACGGGCGTGGTCCCGGCGGCTCTGCTCGCCCGGGTCGGGCTCGGTCCACGGCCGTACGAGGGGCTGCCCACCGGCGCCTGGGCGGCGCTCGTGTTCCTGGCGGCCGTCGTGCTCTTCGCGCTCGGCGGCCTGGGCCGGGGGCGGGTCGGGCACGCCTGGGTGCTCACGCTCTTCGGGCAGTACCGGGGCAGCGTACGGCGCACCGGCCTGGTGTGGGTCAGCCCGCTGCTGCTCCGCCGGCGGATCGACGTACGCCTGCGGCACTGGCGCAGCGAGCCGCTGCCCGCCGTGGACGCGAACGGCACGGCGCTTCGGGTCGTCGTCCAGGTCGTGTGGCGGGTCAAGGACACCGTGCGGGCGGCGCTGGGGATCGAGGACCACGAGGCGTACCTGCGCGAGCAGGTCGAGGCCGCGATGGCCCGGGTACTGTCCCAGCTGCCCGCCGACGCCTTCCACGAGGACGCGCACACCCTGCGCAACGCGGAGGCGGTCGGCGACGCGCTGACCCGGATGCTGAAGGCGGACTGCGAGCCGGTCGGCGTCGAGGTGTACTCGGCCCAGCCGACCGGGATCGAGTACGCGCCGGAGGTGGCGGCGGCGATGCAGCGGCGCCGGATCGCGGCGATCGACGCGCAGCACCGGGACAGCGTGCTGACCTCGGTCGTGGACGCGGTGGACGACACCGTCAGCCGGCTCACGGAACGGGGCCTCGTGGAGCTGGACGACTACGAACGGAAGGCGCTGGTCAAGGACTTGACGGTGGCGTTCTACACCGGGCGGACCGGGGGCGACGGCTCCTGAGGATGCGTGGGGGGAGGTTCCGGGCAACCGGAATCCCACGCTCATTGGTCTGGACATGGTCAAGGCGCGGCAATAATCTAAGCCTTGGTCTAGACCGCAGAACGCGTACGCAGCAGTGCTCATGGAATCCCCTCCCCCCACGATCCGAGGAGCGACAACACATGCGTATGAAGGCAAGCGCGGCCCTGGTCGGTCTTGCGGTAGCGGGCGTCTCGATGTTCGCGACGAGCAGCGCCAGCAGCCACGGCTACACGGACAACCCGATCAGCCGTCAGAAGCTGTGCGCCAACGGCACGGTGACCGGTTGCGGCAACATCCAGTGGGAGCCGCAGAGCGTCGAGGGTCCGAAGGGCTTCCCGGCGGCCGGACCGGCGGACGGAAAGATCTGTTCCGGGGGTCACGGCGAGTTCGCCCAGCTGGACGACCCGCGCGGCGGCAACTGGCCCGCCACCAAGGTGACGGCCGGTCAGGGCTTCAGCTTCCGCTGGCAGTTCACCGCCCGCCACGCCACGTCGGACTTCCGGTACTACATCACCAAGGACGGCTGGGACCCCACCAAGCCGCTCACCCGGGCCGACCTGGAGCCGCAGCCCTTCATGACGGTGCCCTACGGCGGCAAGCAGCCCCCGGCGACCCTGACCCAGCAGGGCACCATCCCCACCCAGAAGTCGGGGAAGCACATCATCCTGAGCGTCTGGAACGTCGCGGACACGGCCAACGCGTTCTACGCGTGCTCGGACGTCCAGTTCTGACGTCGGCGAGTGCCCGTGCCGCTTAGGTGACGTGCTGCCGGCGGGCAGCACGGCGAACCCCGGGGAGTCCAAGGACTCCCCGGGGTTCCGCTGTGCCGGTCCGGGCCGGGCCACGGTCAGACCTGGGCCGGGAGCGGGGGCGCGGCCGGCGTCCCGGCGGCGGTCTCCCCGGCGGCCGGGGCCGTCCGGGTCGCCCGGCGCAGCAGGGTCGCCGCGAGCACCGCGCCGGTCAGCAGGATCAGGGTGCCGGTCACCGAGGCGTACCGCATGCTGTGCACGAAGGCGTCCTGGCCGATCGCGATCAGCGAGTGGTCACCGGTGGACAGCGCGCCCGGCAGGGTCTTGCGGGCGGCCTCGGGGGCGGAGGCGGGCATGTCCGCCCGGTAGACCGCGGTGGCGACGGCGCCCAGGAGGGCCATGCCGAGCGCCCCGCCGAACTCCTGCCCGGTCTCCAGGAGCGAGGCGGCCGAGCCGGCCTTCTCCGGCGGGCTGACGGCCATCGCCATGTCCGAGACCAGCGCCATCACCGCGACGATGCCACTGCTCATCACGGCCGAGCCGATCAGCAACAGGACCAGCGAGTCGGTCCCGGCCAGCGTGAAGACCCCGAAGCCCGCCGCGCCGACGGTGAACCCGCCGCAGACCACGTACGCCCGCGGGACCCGCTGGCCGAGCGCGGTCGCCGCGGGGGCCGCCGCACCCACCGCCAGGGACGGGGCCAGGCTCCACAGCGCGGCCTCCATCGTGCTCATGCCGAGCACCGACTGAAGGTACTGGGTGGTGAAGAAGGCCGAGCCCATCATCGCGAAGGCGGCCAGCGCGTTGAGCCCGATCCCGGTGCCGAAGCCCCGGCCCCGGAACAGCTCCCGGCTGATCATCGCGTCGGAGCGGGTGCGCTGCCGGTGGACGAAGACCCAGCCGACGGCCAGCCCGGCGGCGATCACAGCGGCCCAGGCGATGTCGAACCCGTGGGCGGCGCTCTCCTTGATGCCGTAGACCACCGGCAGCACCGTGCCCATGGACAGCGGGACGCTCAGGAAGTCGAAGCGGCCCGGGTTCGGGTCCTTGAACTCCGGCACCAGCAGCGGCACGAGCACCAGCAGCAGGACCATCGCGGGCACGTTGATCAGGAAGACCGAGCCCCACCAGAAGTGCTGGAGCATCACCCCGCTGAGCACCGAGCCGAGCGCGACCCCGCCGGCCATGGCGCCCGACCAGATGCCGATCGCCTTCGCCCGCTGCTGCTCGTTCCGGAACATGTTGCGCACGAGCCCGATCGTGGAGGGCATCAGCGTCGCCCCGCCGATGCCGAGGACCGCCCGGGCCGCGATCAGCATCTCCGGGCTGTTCGCGTAGGCGGCGCAGACCGAGGCGGCGCCGAAGGCGAGCGCCCCGATCATCAGCAGCTTCCGGCGCCCGATGCGGTCGCCCAGGGAGCCCATCGTGATGAGGAGGCCGGCCAGGGCGAAGGCGTACACGTCGAAGATCCACAGCTGCTGGGTGGCGCTGGGTGCGAGGTCCCGGTCGATGGACGGGATCGCGAAGAAGAGGACGGAGATGTCCATCGAGACGAGGAGGAGGGGGAGGAGCAGGACCAGGAAGGCGGTCCACTCCCGACGTCCGGCGAGTGCGCCGGAGGCGGCGGTGGTGCTCGTGGGGTTCGTCATGCCAAGGAATATACGGCTGTTTAAAACAGGTGTCTAGTACGTCTGTGTAAAACGTTCGTACATAACTGCGGGCAGCACACAACGCACGAGGCGGTCTCCGTTGATACGGAAACCGCCTCGTGCGTTGTCTGTGCGCCGCCAGGGACTCGAACCCCGGACCCGCTGATTAAGAGTCAGCTGCTCTAACCAACTGAGCTAGCGGCGCCTGCTGACGTGAAAATAATACCTGGTCCGGAGGGGTGCTGGTGACCGCCTGCCCTGCCGCCCCGGCGGCCGGTCCTACAGGGCCAGCGACAGCAGCATCGGGGCCGCGCGCCGGTTCAGCGTGTCCGCCGCCGCGCGCAGCCGGTGCGCGTCCTTCACCGGCATCGACAGCGCCAGGCAGCCCGCCGACGACCCGGCGGTCAGCGGCACCGCCGCGCACACCGTGCCGACCGCGTACTCCTGGAGGTCGAGCACCGGGACCGTGGCCGGCTGGCTGTCCAGCTTGGAGAGGAGGACCTTCTCGCTGGTGATCGTCCGCGAGGTCAGCCGGGGCGTCTTGTGCCGGGCGATGTGGTCGCGCCGGCCGTTCTGGTCGAGCTGGGTCAGCAGGCACTTGCCGATCGCCGAGGCGTGCGCCGCTGACCTGAAGTCCACCCACTCGTTGACCGCCGGGGTGAGCGGGCTGTCGGCGTACTGCGTGACGCGGATCTCGCCGTCGATGTACCGGCTGATGTAGACCGCCGCGCCCACCGAGTCGCGGAGCTGGGCCAGGGTCTGCTGGAGCTTGGACTCCAGCGCCTGGCGGCGGGCGGCGCCCGAGCCGAGGAGCAGCAGCGAGGCGCCGATGACGTACGCCCCGTCGGTGATCTGCTCCACGTAACCCTCGCGGCGCAGCGTCAGCAGCAGGGAGGTGAGGTGGCCGGAGGGCAGCCCCGTCTCCCGGGAGAGCTGGGTCTCCGTGACCCCGCTGCCGTGCTTCGAGACCGTTTCGAGCACGCGGAGGGCGTACTGCACCGAGTGGAACGGCGCGGTCGGTTCGGGCTTCAGCACCACGGATTCCCCCTGCAAGTCGGGACCGGAGGCCGGTTGGTGGGCCGTCGACCTCGCCCCCACGATAGCCGCCGATGGCCTGTTCAGGGCGGTGTGCGGCGGACTCGTGGGTGCGCCCCGGAGCTGTCAGCAGGGGCGCACCCGTATGGCATATGCCATGGTCATGCGCGAGCGACGGATGCCGAGGTCACAGCACTGCGTTGAGGAATTCGCGCGTGCGTTCGTGCGAGGGATCGGAGAATATTTTCTCCGGCGGACCGGCCTCCACGACCCGTCCGGCGTCGAACATCAGCACCTTCTCCGAGACGTCCCGGGCGAAGCTCATCTCGTGGGTCACGCAGACCATCGTGATGTCGGTGTTCCTGGCGATGTCCGTCAGCAGCTCCAGCACCCCCGCCACCAGCTCGGGGTCGAGCGCGGACGTCACCTCGTCCAGGAGCAGGATCTCCGGCTCCATCGCCAGCGCACGGGCGATCGCGACCCGCTGCTGCTGCCCGCCGGACAGCTGCGAGGGGTGCGCGTCGACCTTGCCGGAGAGCCCGACGAGGTCCAGCAGCTCCCGGGCCCGGGCCTCCGCCTTGTCCCGGTCCATGCCGAGGACGTTGACGGGCGCCTCGGTGATGTTCTGGAGCACCTTCATGTTGGGGAAGAGGTTGAACTGCTGGAAGACCATGCCGATCTTCCGGCGGGCCGCGCGCAGGTGCTTCTCGGACGCCGGCTTCAGCGAGCCGTCCGGCGCCCGGAGGTGCGTGAGCGGCTCGCCGTTGATCCAGATCACGCCGTCGCTGACCCGCTCCAGCGTCATCAGCAGGCGCAGGATCGTCGTCTTGCCCGAGCCGCTGGGCCCGATCAGGGTGACGTGCTCGCCGCGCTCGACCGTGAAGTCCAGCTCGTCCAGGACCGTGTGGTCCCCGTAGCGCTTGACGACCTTGTCGAAGCGGACCAGCGGGTGCCCGTCGTCCTTGGACACGGCGACGGGCACGACGTCCTCGGGGGCCGTGGCCGCGTTCTTCTGCAGGGGGAGGGGCTCAGTGGCCAAGGCGCTTCTCCAGCTTCCTCATCAGGAGTGACGTGGGGTAGCTCGCGACCAGGAAGATCAGGCCGGCGAGCGTGAACACCTCGGTGAAGACGAAGTGCTGTGAACCGTAGTCGCGTGCCTCGAAGACCATCTCGTGCACGGTGATCACGGCGAGGAAGGGGGTCTCCTTGAACATCGAGATCGCGTAGTTGCCCAGCGCGGGCACCACGTTGCGCACGGCCTGCGGCAGGATCACCGCCTGCCAGGTCCGCCGGGGCGTCATCGACAGCGCCCGGCACGCCTCCCACTGCCCCTTCGGCACGGCGTCGATCCCCGCGCGGTACACCTCGGAGGTGTACGTGGCGTAGTGGATGCCCAGCACCACGATGCCGACGGTCAGCGGCTCCACGGAAGTGAACAGCGCCGCCGCGCCCACCAGCTGGACGATCAGCGGGGTGGAGCGGATGAACTCCATCACCGCCTTCACCGGAACGGTCACCAGCCGGCTCGGGGCCCGGCCGGCGACCGCGATGGCCAGCCCGAGGACCGCGGCGACCAGGGTGCCGAACACCGTGGCCAGCAAGGTCGTCCAGAACCCGTCCAGCAGCAGGGGGAACGCGTCGCCGACGGCTCCCCAGTCGAAGTCGTGGTTCACCTGGCACCTCCGGCCTGGGCGGCGGACACGGCGCTACGGGACTTCAGCAGGCTCTTCCCGCCCGCCGCGAGCCCGAGCCGCCGCTTGGCGGACCGCTCCAGCAGGTTCATGAGCAGGGTCAGCGCGTAGGCCAGGACGAAGTAGCAGACCAGCAGCGTCGCGTAGGCGGTGAGGGTCTCGCCCGTACGGGTGCGCAGCTTCTCGATGGCGGTCATCAGGTCCGCCGCCGAGATCAGCCACAGCAGCGGGGTCGCCTTCAGCAGCTGGATCAGCAGGTTGGTGAACGACGGGATCATCTGCACCCATGCCTGCGGCAGGATCACCTTGCGCATCCGGTGCAGCGGCGACATGTTCAGCGCGAGCGCCGCCTCGTACTGCCCGCGCGGTACGGAGTTGACCGCGCCGCGCACCACTTCGGCGCCGTAGGCCCCGTAGTTGAGGCCGAACGCGAGCACCCCGCAGACGACCGGCGTCAGTTCGTACCCGGTCAGCTGCGGCATCGCGTAGTACAGCCAGAAGAGCTGTACGTACAGCGAGGTGCCGCGGAAGAACTCCACCACCACGCGGGAGACCCCGCGCGACAGCATGAGCCGGCTGAGCGACATCAGACCCAGGACGAACGACAGGAGCAGCGCCGCCAGGGCGCCGAACACCGTGGCCTCCAGGGTCACCCACAGGCCGGACCGCAGTTGCGGCAGATCGTCGGCGAAGGCCGAGAAGAAATCATTCATGCGGTGGGTACCGTCCCCGTCAGCCCTTGCACAGATCGGCCGTCTTCAAGGTGGCCGGCGGCAGTTCGGTCGCGCCGAAGCCGTAGTCGCGCAGGAGTCCCACATAGCGGGACTTGTCGGCGACGATCTTCTTCAGCTCGCGGTTGAACGCGTCACGCAGCTCCTCGTTGCCCTTGCGGAACACCGCGCCGCCGGGGCTGTACTGCTTCTCGCCCTCCAGCTCGGGCAGGAACGCCTCGGTGACCTCGGTGCCCTCGTTGGTCTTGGCGAGCCAGCGCAGCGAGATCCCGGTCAGCAGGAACGCGTCGACCCGGCCGCCCTTGACCGCGTCCGCGCCGTCCTGCGGCTTCTGGAGCGTCTTGATCTTGCCCTCGGGGATGCCGGCGCCCTTGGCGTACGAGCCCTCGACCGCACCCGCCATCACGCCGATGGTGATCCCGGCGGCCTTCGCGGAGGCGAGGTCGGTGACCTTCTTCGGATTGCCCTTCTTCACCATCATCGCGGTCGGCGAGATGAACTCCGGCTCCGAGAAGAGGGCGTTGGCACAGCGCTCCGGGGTGATCGCCATGCCGGCGCTGACCACGTCGTACTTGCCGGCCTGGAGGCCGGGGATCAGGCTGTCCCACTCGGAGAGGGTGGGCTTCAGCTCGTCGACACCGAGCGCCTTGAAGATCTCGCGGTGCAACGTGGGCGCCTCGCCCTTGAGTTCCTTGCCCTCCATGTAGCCGTACGGCGCCTCGTCGGCGTAGGCGACCCGTACGAAACCCTGCTTGCGGAGCTTCTCCAGCGCGCCTTCACCGTCGGCGGAGCCCTCACCGGTCTTGCTGCACGCGGCGAGGAGGCCGGGGACGACGAGCAGACCGCCCACCGCTGCCGATCGGTTGAGAAATCCCCGGCGGGACAGGTTCGGGAAGTCAGCCATGGTCGCAATCTCCTGAAGCAGTCGAACGGTCCGGACAGGCTTGGCGCCTGCCCGATCCGGGGCTTCTATTCAGGAAGAGGACGCATGTAATCGAACGGTGGCCGGAGGGTGACCTTCCCGTGTCCACGCGCAGGCCGGATGGCGGGTTTGCGCGGGATGTCCGCACGCCCCGGCTCCGTACCGCGACGGGTGCCCGTCCGGCCGCCGTTCATGCACGCGTGGTCCGCCCGGGGCGAGAACCGGGCCGGATGGCGGAATACTGGAACAGGAGCGGGGAAACCGGTCAGTGCCGCCGCGATCGTGTGCGGCACAGACGCAGGCGCAGGCGCAGGCGCAGAGAAAGGGTGGACATGACGACCGTCGGATTCCTCTACCCGGGCCACTTCGCCGAGGACGACTACCCGCGCATGGAGGTCCTTCTCGACAGCACCATCAGACTCGTCGTCCACCACACCGAGAGCCCGGACGCCGCCTACCGCGAGGAGGCCCTGAGCGCGCTGGGCACCCCCGGCCGGCTCGCCGCGGGCATCGAGGAGCTGCAACGCTCCGGGGTCCAGTCCATCGTCTGGGCCTGCGACGGCGGCAGCTTCCTCTACGGGTGGCAGGGCGCCCACGACCAGGCCGCGGCCCTCGCCCGGGCGGCGGGCGTACCCGCGTCCAGCACCTCGATCGGCTTCGTGCACGCGGTACGGAAGCTGGGCGCAGAGCGCGTAGCGGTCGCCGCGAGCTATCCGGAGGCGGTGGCCGAGCGGTTCGCCGCGTTCCTCCGGGAGACCGGCATGGAGGTGACCGGCACCCACGCGGCGGGCGTCACCGAAGCCGCCGAGGCCGCCTCCTGGGACGCGGGGCAGGTACTCGAACTGGCCAGGGCCGCCGACCGCCCCGAGGCCGAGGCCGTCCTGATCCCCGACACGGCCCTGCACACCGTCGCCCACCTCCCCGAGCTGGAGGAGGCGCTCGGAAAGCCCGTCCTCACCGCGAACCAGGTGGCGGCCCGCGAGGCCCTGCGGCTGGCCGACCGCCCCGCCTGGGCGCCGGGGCTCGGTACGCTCTTCGCCCACCGCGAGCAGCCGCCGGCCCCGGTGAGCTGGGGCAGCGGGAGGGCGTACGCGCACGGGAGGAAGAGCTCGTAGGGGAGGCGGCGAGGCTGCGCCCGGAATAAACGGAGCCATCCTCCTGTTCGTGCTCTCCGGACAGACGAGGCACTGAAGCGCACCACCGGAGAGGCCAGAACGTGGACGAGATTCGAGGCGACGAGATCCAGGGCGACGAGATCCGCGGGACGGCCCGGGGCACCGCCCCCGTGCCGCTGTCCGTGCTGGACCTGGTCACCGTAGGCCAGGGCCGCACGGCGGGTCAGGCCCTGCGGACCGGCGTGGAGATCGCCCAGCTGGCCGAGCGCCGGGGCTTCCACCGCTACTGGGTCGCCGAGCACCACTCGATGCCCGGCGTCGCCTCCTCGTCCCCGGCCGTGATCCTGGCCCACACCGCCGCCCGCACCGAGCGCATCCGGCTCGGCTCGGGCGGCGTCATGCTGCCCAATCACGCCCCGCTCGTCATCGCCGAGCAGTTCGGCACCCTGGAGGCGATGGCCCCCGGCCGCGTCGACCTCGGCCTGGGCCGCGCCCCCGGCACGGACGGCGCCACGGCGGCGGCGCTCCGGCGCACGGACCGGCTGAACGAGGGCGCGGACGACTTCCCGCAGCAGCTCATGGAGCTGACCCGGTTCCTGGACGACGACTTCCCCGACGGCCACCCCTACGCCCGCATCCACGCGGTCCCCGGACCCGTCCAGGCCACCGCCGAGGGCGGCGTCCAGTCCTCGGCGCGCCCGCCCATCTGGCTGCTCGGCTCGTCCGGCTTCAGCGCCCGGCTCGCCGGGGTGCTCGGGCTGCCGTTCGCCTTCGCGCACCACTTCTCGGCCCAGAACACCGTGCCGGCCCTGGAGCTGTACCGGGACTCCTTCAAGCCGTCCACGGTGCTCGACGCGCCGTACGCCCTGATCGGCGTCGCCGCGCTGGCCGCCGACGACGAGCGCGAGGCGCGGCGCCAGGTGCTGACCGGCGCACTGTCGATGCTCCGGCTGCGGTCCGGGCGGCCCGGTCTCGTGCCCACGCCCGAGGAGGCGGAGGCGTACGCCTTCTCCCCGATGGAGCGGGAGTTCGTGGACAACTGGCTGGTCAACATCGTCCACGGCACCGCCGACGAGGTCCGCTCCGGCCTGGACGACCTGGCCAAGCGCACGGGCGCCGACGAGCTGATGATCACCGCCAACGCCCACAGCGGCGAGGCCCGGCTGCGCAGCTACGGCCTGATCGCGGACGCGTACGGGATGCCCGAGGCGTAAGCAGGTGCGTCACGCCCCCGGGGCGCGGGTCCCGATCAGTTCGGCGATGCGCTCCGGGGCGACCGCCCGCGAGTAGAGCCAGCCCTGCCCGGTGTCGCAGCCGATCCGGCGCAGCCGCTCGGCCTGCCCCGCGGTCTCCACGCACTCCGCGGTGACGGTCAGGCCCAGCCGGTGCGCCAGCTCCACCATCGCCTCGACGATCGTCTCGTCGGCGGGGCTGGGATGCGTGCCGTCCTCGTACCGGAAACCGCGCACGAACGCGCCGTCCAGCTTGAGCACGGACACCGGGAGGCGGCTCAGGTAGGCGAGGTTCGAGTAGCCGGTGCCGAAGTCGTCGATGGCGATGCGCACGCCCATGTCGCTGAGCGTCTGAAGGGCCCGCAGCGGGCGGCCGGCCGAGCCCATCACCGCGGACTCGGTCAGTTCCAGCTGGAGCAGCGCCGGGTCGAGCCCGGTCTCCGCCAGGATCTCGGCGACATCGGTGACCAGGTCGGAGTCCCAGACCTGGCGCACCGCGACATTGACGCTGATGAACAGCGGCGGCCGCGCCGGGTGGTCCAGCTGCCAGCGCCTGGCCTGGCGGCAGGCGGAGCGCAGCACCCAGCGGCCGAGCTGCACGATCGAGCCGTCCTCCTCGGCGATCGCGACGAACCGATTCGGCGAGAGCATGCCGAACTGCGGGTGGTTCCAGCGCACCAGGGCCTCCACCCCGCGCACGACCCCGTCGGCCAGGCCGACCAGCGGCTGGTACTCGATGGTGAACTCGCCGCGCTCCACGGCCGGGCGGAGCGTGGACGAGAGTGCCTGGCGGGTCATCCGGTGGGCGTTGCGCTCCGGGTCGAACAGGGTCCAGCGGGCCTTGCCGTCCGCCTTCGCCCAGTACAGCGTGGTGTCGGCGGCCTGCATGAGGCCGGTGGCGGAGGTGCCCGCGACGGGCCGCTCCACCACCCCGATCGACGCCGAGACCGCCAGCCGCTGCCCGCCCAGGTCGAACGGCTGCTGGAGGGCGCCCAGCACCGTGCGCGCGAGGCCGGTCAGCTGCTCGGTGCCGGTGGACTCCTCGACCAGGACGGCGAACTCGTCGCCGCCGAGCCGGGCCACCAGCGGGGCGCCGGCCGGGTACGCCCCTTCCTGCTCGGCGCAGTCCGTGAGCCGGGCGGCGACGGCCGCCAGGAGCCGGTCGCCGACGCGGTGCCCCAGGGTGTCGTTGACCGCCTTGAAGCCGTCCAGGTCCAGATAGCAGAGCCCGACCCGGGAACCGGCGCCGCCCTCGTGCGGCGGGGTGCGCAGGGCCGCCGACAGCCGCTCGAAGAACAGCGCCCGGTTGGGCAGCCGGGTCACCGGATCGTGCATCTGGAGGTGGCGCAGCCGCTTCTGGAGTTCGCGCCGGTCGCTGACGTCCGCGACGGAGAGCAGCACCTGGCCGGGCGCACCCTCGCGGTGCGCCTGCCGGGCGTCGGGCAGCGGTACGACGGTGATCTCGGCCCACAGCGAGCGCCCGTCGGGGTGCTTGAGGCGCCGGGTGCAGCGGAAGCGGGAGCGCCGGCCGTGCAGCACCTCGCGGTACGCGTGCCAGGCGCGGGCGTCCGCCGCGAGGTCGACCAGGTCGGCCGCCGACTGCGCGGTGAGCGCCGCCGCCCCGGTTCCCGCCAGCGCGCCGAGTGCCTCGTTGGCGGTGACGATCAGGCCCTCGTGGTCGACCACGGCCATCGGCAGGGTCGCGGCGCGGAACGCGGCCCGGTAGTCGTGAGCCTCGGTGACAACCGCGGCGGGCGGCCATGCTTCGTGACTGTGCGTGATGCCGGGTCGCTGTGCGGAGGGCGCCTCGGGGTCCGGCCCTCCGGAGGTTGCGCTCACCGTTCGCTCCGCCCTGCAGTTCTGTCCCGGCCACCTCTGACCGGACTGGCCCGCCGCGTGGAGTGCCGTCGTCAGAGGCGGAAACCGCGCAGGAAAGCGAGGTGAAGCATAGAGGGCGCGCCCGGGGCCGATCCAGCGCCCCGGCCCTCGGGCACCCCGTTCGCGACCCGCACGGCCCATGCGGACGCCGATCCGGTTTGTCCCTGACTGATTGTTTCTGCGCACCTCTGTTCACTCGCGCTGCATGGGTGATCGATTGTGACTTTCTGTGAAGGGAGCGGGTGGGGAGGTGGGCGACACGACTGGGGGAGTCCAACGTGACGAAACGGCTGTAACCCCACAAAGTGGACGGAAGGGTTCCTGGGTCCGCGCCCCGTGCCGGAGCTGTCCGCGGCCCTAGGTGTCCGCTCCCCGTACCGGAGGTAGATGTGCCGCGTCAGCCCGGGCCCTCAGGGGTGGAGAGGCCGAGTCCGCGCGGGCTGGCCGCCGGGCTGGTCTCGCTGCTGGCGCTCGTCGCCACCTCCCTCGTCGCCGGGCCCGCCGTAGCCGCCGCGGGGGACGCCGCCCCCTGCGCACTGCCCCGCACCCCCGCGCACCACTCCCTCGGCGTCGACCGCTGGAACGGTGCCTACCCGCGCCCCGACCACGCCCTGGACGCGGTGATGGTCTTCCTCTCGTTCCCCGACGCCGAGCCGGCCACCACCCCCGCCGAACTCGCCTCGGACTACTTCCCGTCCACCACGCAGTTCTTCCGGCGCGCCTCGTACGGGAAGTTCACGCTGCGCCCGCACCCGCAGCGGGAATGGATCCGGATGCCGAAGCCCTCGACCTGGTACGGCATACAGCGCGACTGGGCCAGCGACCGGCGCAGCGCCTATCTGCGCGACGCGATCCGCGTGGCCGACGAGCGGATCGACTTCTCGCGCTACGACATCGTCTACCTCGTCGCGGACCCGGACGCCCCCGGCGTCGACTCGGACGCCACCAAGGTCGTCAACTTCGACCGGCCGCTGCACGCCGACGGTACGGACATCAGGCGCGTCGTCACCGTCTTCGAGCAGCACCCGCCGGACCACAACGTCCTCGCCCACGAGACGGGTCACGTCTTCGACCTCCCCGACCTGTACCACCGGCCCACCGACGGCAAGGGCGACTGGGACACCTACGTCGGCGACTGGGACGTCATGGGCAGCCAGTTCGGCCTCTCACCGGACCTCTTCGGCTGGCACAAGTGGAAGCTGGGCTGGCTGGACGACCGGCAGGTGGTCTGCGTCCAGAGCGACCGCGTCGTCACCCTCGAACCGATGGCCGAGGTGCCCGTGCCCGGCGCCTCGCTCGGCACCCGGCTCGCCGTGATCAGGACCGGCGAGGGTAGCGCGGTGGCCGTCGAGGCGCGCGGCTCCACCGGCAACGACCTCTCGACCTGCGCCGAGGGCATCCTGCTCTACCGGGTGCGCAACGAGACCCCGTCCGGCGGCGGCCCGGTCGAGGTGCTCGACACGCATCCGGGCAGCGACGCCTGCTGGGAGCGCTCGGTCTACCCGCCGCTCGCGGACGCGCCGCTGCGCGTCGGCGAGACGTACTCCGTGCCCGGGGCGCACGCCACGGTCGAGGTCGCCGACCGGACGCCCTCGGGCGCGTACACCGTCCGCATCACCACCGGGACCTGACCGGACCGGCACCGGACGACGAAGAAGCCCCCCGCTTCCGCGAGGGGCTTCTTCCGTCTGTGCGCCGCCAGGGACTCGAACCCCGGACCCGCTGATTAAGAGTCAGCTGCTCTAACCAACTGAGCTAGCGGCGCCTGCTGACGTCGTAGACCTTAGCACTCGGATCGGTGAGAGGAAAAATCGAAATCCGGGGGGTCGGGGCGGGCGCCGACCGGGCCACCCGGACGCACGCCCACAGCAGCACGTCCGGCCCCGGAAGCCACGGGCTCCGCGTGTCCGGGGCCACCAGCCAGCGCGGCCCCGTGTCCTTCCCTCCGCAGGTCAGGGGCGGGACCGTCACCGCGTCACCGGTGCCGTGGCAGAGCAGCGGGGGCACCTTCGTACCGCCCCCGTTCCGGCTCTGCGGGCCGCCGCTCCACTCCTCCCAGTCCAGCAGCGACGGCAGCCGCTGGGCCGTGCCGGGGGACGCGAAGAGCAGCATCCGGCCCCGGTGCGAGGCGACCGGACCCGAGCCCGGGCCGTCCGCCCACAGATGCTCCAGCATCCGGCGCCCGAACAGTGTGGGTACGTTCACCACGTCGAACGCCGTGCCGCACGGCAGGACCCCGGGCGCCGTCGGGCGCGACTCCCACTGGGCCAGGGCGCTGCGCGGGTACGCCGTCGCCCCGGCCAGCCACGCGGCACCGGCCGCCGTGATCTGGGCCGTCTGGTTCCGCGCGGGCTCGCGCAGTGCCGAGAACAGGTCGGCCTCGTGGCCGGCGCGGAGGCAGGGTCCGTCGCCGTGGTGCAGGGTCGTTTCGTCGGGCAGCCATGCGGTCATGTGCACAGGTCTACCCGGAGTGATCAACCGGATTCCGAGAGTTGCCGGAAATCGGGACAGGGGAACAGCGCGGGGAGTATGGTTCGCCCGGGCATATGCCGGTGGTGGTACCCGGGGGCCCCTGCCTAGGGCTGCGGGGTGTTCAGCAGGGTGCGGCCGAACTCGACCATCTTCTTCGCGTAGTCCTCGGTCCACTCCGCGCGCCGAGCGATGTCCGACGTCGTGAGCCGGTCGAACCGGCGCGGGTCGGCCAGCTGGGCCGCCGCCATCGCCTGGAACTCCACCGCACGGTCGGTCGCGGCACGGAAGGCCAGGGCCAGCTCCGTCGCCCGGTCCAGCAGCTCCTTCGGATCGTCCATCGACTCCAGGTCGAAGAAGTGCTCCGGGTCCGAGACGGCCGCCGCCGGCTCGAAGAGCAGCGGTGCGGGGCGCAGCCGCCGCTGCTCGCCTTGTTCGGGTTGTGCCATGTGTCTTCCTCCCAGGGCCTGTCTTCCTCGGACGGACCGACGGCCATCCCCCATTGTCCAGTCCGCCGCAAGGGCGCAGAAGATCTCGTCGCGGGGGAGTGCGCCGTCCCGCCCGCCCCCGGCGCACTCAACAACCCCAGCGCACCCGGTGTTCCGCCAGATGCGCCAGCACCGCGTGGTTCGCCTCCCAGCCGTCCGGGAACTTCACCGTGACGCCCAGCTGGACCGGCTCCGTCGACGGATGCTCGTCCAGCAGGTCCGCGACGCCCTCCCGGCAGACCACGACGCACGCGTGCCGGTGCCGGGAGGCCAGGACGCACAGGCGGCCCGTCTCCAGGTGGAACGCGGTGGCGTCCGGCCGTCCCGACAGCGGGTGCAGCACCACCGTCACGTCGAACTCACGGCCCTGGAGCCGGTTCGCCGTGTCCACCGCGACCCCCGACACACCCAGCTCCGCCAGCGCCGCGCGCACCGCCGCCGCCTGGTCGCGGTGGGCCGTGCCGACCGCCACCCGGTCCGCCGTCACCGGGGCCGGGTCCGGCGACCGCTCGCTGATGGCCGCGCCGCCCCGGTCCAGCAGCCTGCGCACCACCAGGGCGACCGCCCGCACCGCCTCCGGGTCGGTGCGCGGGGTGTGCCGGGCCGGCAGTTCGAGCAGTCCCCAGCCGGACTCCGCCGCCTCGTCCAGCACCCGGTCGGCCGCCGACCCGTCCGACGCCACCCCGAAGGACAGCCGCCGGTCCCCGTGGTCCGTGCCGCTGCGGAACGGGGTGTACGGGTAGAACGCGTCCGACACCAGGGGCGCCGCCGACGCCGGGAGCCGCCAGGAGACCGGAAGCCGGTGCTGCGGCAGCTCCGGATTGTGCGCGAGCAGCGTGCTCACCGCGCTGGCCGACGGGTCGTAGCTCAGCCCCGCCCACTGGTCGGCGCCGACGATCGAGAACGGGTCCAGCTGGCCCGGGTCGCCCACGAACAGCGCCCGCTCGAAGAGCCCGGCCACGGCGAGCAGCGCGTCCGAGCGCATCTGGTACGCCTCGTCGACGATCGCGTGCCCCCACGGCTCCACGTTCTTCACATGGGCCCACTTCGCCGCCGTCGAGATGACCACGTCGAGCCCGGCCAGATCCGCCGCCTTCGCGGACTTGCGCACGTTCTCCAAGCCGTCGAGCACCTTGTCGTACGGATCGGAGTCGCTGCTGTGCAGCCGGCCCACCGGCAGCTCCGGGTCCTTCTCCGCGAGCCGCACCACCAGATCGTCCACCTGGGCGTTCGTCTGGGCGACCACCATCAGCGGCCGGCCCGCCGCGGCCAGCTCCAGGGCCGCGCGCACCACCAGCGTCGACTTGCCGGCCCCCGGCGGGGAGTCCACGACGACCCCCCGGGCCGTGCCGTTCAGCGTGTCGTCCAGGATCTTCGCGGTGGCCAGGCCCGCCGCCGCGCCCGGGTCGAATACGGCCGTCACAGAACGTCCTCCGGGGTCACGGGGTCGGGCAGCTCGGCCGCTTCGAGGCCGCCCGGCGGACCGCCATGGGTCCACGGCGTCTCCTCCGCGTCGGGCAGCTGCGGCCCGCCGCGCTGGTCGTGCTCGAACAAGGTCCAGGCGATCCGGTCGCCCGGCTCCGGGACCGACCCCGGGGCCGGCTCCTTGCCGCGCCCCATCCGGTCCGTGATCCGCAGCACCAGCGAGAGCGCGCCGCCCTCGTCCGACGCGTCCGCCGGGCCGTACCGCACGACCTCGGCGGTCTGCGGCTTGCCGTCCAGCGAGCGGTAGACCTTCACCCCCGCGCCCAGCTGCGGCCGCTCCTCGGTGCGGACCGTGACCAGTGGGCGCGGCGAGGGCCGCTTCGACTCGCTGTACGCCATCTCCACCGCGCTCACCTCACCGATGAACGCCTCCCCGGCCAGCCGCCGGCCCGCCAGGACGAGCGGATCGTCCAGCGCCTCCTGAGCCTCCAGCTGCGCCTGGGCCGTCTCCCGGGCGGCCAGCTTGCGGGCGGCCGTCACCGCGTCGTCCCGGCGCGGCTGGGGCGGCTCACCGGAGCGCACCCGGTCGCGGTGGGCGGTGAACGACCAGCGGTCACGGGTCCAGCGGTCCTCGGCCCTGGCCCCCTCGGGCAGCTCCCGCAGCAGGTCCAGGCCCCGCCACACCGCGTCCCAGGTCGGCAGCAGCACCCCGGCGAGCAGCGCCCGGATCTCGCGCTCGGCCCCGGACAGCCCGGCCAGCCGGGCATCGGCCGCGAGCCCGTCCTCGGCCGCCGCGAACGAGGCGCGCGCCCGGTCGTACTTCTCGATCGCCGGGGCCAGCAGCCGGTTGTCGAAGTCCGGGTCGGTCGCGGGGCCGGCCGGCGGGCACAGCAGCTGCCCCGCCGCGTCCCGGGCCAGCTCGGCCCGGAGCGCCGCCTCCGCACCGGACTCGCCGGCGGGCGGGTCGATCCAGGCGAGCAGGGCCCCCAGATGCTGGTCCTCCAGATTCGACTGCCCGGTCGCCCAGTGCCGGTTCAGCAGGTCCGTGCAGGCGAGCAGCAGGGACGAGCCGGGGACCCGGGCCCGCTCCCCGTAATGCGTCAGCCAGCGGCCGAGCAGCGGGACCCGGGCGGGCGCCGGATACGGCGTGTCCGGGTCGTCCTCGGCGGTCCGCCGGAAGCGCATGGAGCGGCCCAGCAGCCGGACGAACTCGATGCCCGCCCGGCTCGGGACGACGATCTGCGCCGCGTCCACGCACAGCTCCGTCTCGACCTTGACCCGCTTCCCGGTCGCCGGATCCGTCTCGTTGCGCTCGGCGGGCTCGATGACGTCCGCGTACTCCTCGATGTGCGGCAGGACCGCCTCGGCCAGCTCGGCGAGGAACGCGAACCGCAGGTCCCGGTCGCGCGGCTGGGCGACGGCCAGCAGCCGGGGCGCCTCCCGGTCCGTGCCGACGAGCGCGCCGAGCGGGGCGCCCGCCTCGCCCGCCGTGGTCAGCGGCACCAGCACGAGCGGCCGGCCGGTCAGCCGGCGGTGGCGCACGGTGGCCGTCGGCCGCGCCCGGCCGCTCTCCACGGCCTCCAACCGGGCCAGCGTGGTGATCAGCGACATACGGCCCGCCCCTCCAGTGCCTCGGCGCGCAGGGCCGCCGCGCGGCGCAGGGCGACGACCGCCGGATCGGCCGGATCGCCCTCCTTGCCCGCGGCCGCCGCCAGCACCCCGGCGACCGTCGTCAGACCGCCCAGCTCGCCCCGCACCCCGCGCCCCAGCGCCTCCACGGCCCCCTCGGCGCGCGCCCGGGCCCGGCAGTGGAACGCCAGCTCGCAGGCCGACAGGCACTCCGGCGCGTAGGCCGCGGCGACCGACTCGACCGCCGACTCCAGGTCCTCGGGAGAACGCTCCGGGTCGAAGGAGGCGCCCTCGGGGAGGGCCGCCGCGATCTCCTCGACGCGGGTGAGCCGGGTCAGCTGGCGGCGGGTGACGGCGCGCTGCTTGCGTACGTCCACGACGGAGGCGGCCGGCAGGTTCGAGAAGTCCTTCGGGCACACCAGCAGCACCCGGTGCCCCACCCGGGCCCCGTCCGTGACCTCCGCGACCCGTTCGAGCGCCAGCACGTACACCGCGGACTGGCGGGCCGCCGCGCCCACCTTCGCGGCGTCCGCCGAGCCGTCGATCATGGGGAACGACTTGATCTCGACCACCGTCCAGGTGCCGTCCGGGTGCACCACGACCGCGTCCGGCTCCAGATAGGCGGGGGAGCCCGCCACCTCCAGGGCCAGCATCGGATGGTCGAGCAGCGCCCAGCCGCCCGCCTCCGTCGCCTCCCGCAGCGCGAGCGCGGTCCTGGCCGCGCGGCCCTCGGGCCCGGCGGCCGTCAGATCGGGCGTCGCCACCTCGCGGGGCGGTTCGCCGGAGCCGCCGAGCCGCTCGTGCAGCAGGCGCATCAGCTCCGTACCGCCGTCGGCCTTGACCCGGGCCTCGAAGGCGTTGCCCCGCATGAAGGCGAACTGGGACTGGCCGAACGGCGCCGGTGAGCCCAGCGCGGAGGCGAGCGCGCCCTTGTCGACCCCGGCCCCGTCGAGCAGGGCACGGCGCTTGCAGCCCGGGTTGGCGGCGAGGGCCGCGAGCGCGCGGGCGTCCAGCGGGCGCGGGGCGACCGCCGGGCCTCTCAGCTCAGCGAGTCGCTGCCGCAGGGTCCCCGTCGGGGGTGCGTCCTGGCCCGTCGGCGCCGTCGGCCCGGGCAGGCGGACCGGCCGCTGCTGCCGCGTCGGATGGTTCTGCGGAGGAGGTCCGCTGGCCGGGGATTCGCTCACCCGCCGAAGTCTCGCACCCGGCACTGACATCCGGGGACCCCGTCGCGGCGGAAGCCCCCGGGAAGCGGGTCAGGACCGCGGCCCTGACCCGGTCGGCGAGGCGCATCACGGGCCGGGCGAGCAGCGCCCCGACGCCCATCACGGCGCAGCCGGCGACCGCGTCGAGCAGATAGTGGTTGGCGGTGCCCATCACGACGAACGTGGTGATCAGCGGGTACGCGACGCCCGCGGCCCGCAGCGCGGGGTGCTTGGCGTGGCGCCACAGCAGGATGCCGCACCACAGCGCCCACCCCACGTGCAGGCTGGGCATCGCCGCGTACTGGTTGGTCATCCCGCCCATGCCGCGCGGCGCGCTCGCCTCCGTACCCCACCAGCCGTACGAGCTGTACTGCGCCATCGTGTCCACGAACCCGTGCTTCGCGTCCAGCAGCCTCGGCGGGCACGTCGGCATCAGTGTGAAGCCGATCAGACCGAGCATCGTGGAGGTCATCAGCCAGGTGCGGGCCCTGCGGTACGCGGCCGAGTGGCGCCGGAACATCCAGATCAGGACGGCCGGGGTGACCACGTAGTGCAGGGAGGCGTACGCGAAGTCGGACGGTATGCCTATGGAGGGGTGCGCCGTGAAGAGGCGGTTGAGCGGGTGCTCCGCGTTCAGGTACAGCGCCTTCTCCAGGCGCAGGATGCTCAGGCCGTGGTCGACGGCCGTGGACACGTCACCGCGAACGAGGAGGCGGCCGCCGGAGTACGCCGCGTACACCAGGGCCAGGAGCGGCAGCTCGGTCCACCAGCGGGGCCGGTGGCGCGGAGCGTGCGCGGTGGTGGCGTGCGGCATCCGGAACTTCTCCATCACGTGTACATGCGGCCGACTGCGGGCGTTCAACCGTACGGTGCGCGGCGGGCGCGGTGCGCCCGGGGGTGTGGTCGGCACCCCTCAGCTGCTGCGATTCATCTGTGGTCGGAGGGACGCCGTCGCGGCCCGCCGGGTTGCCTCACCGGCAGGTACGGGATGATGGGAGCAAAGTCTTGGCTTTTCAGGGAGAACCCTCTTATGGCACCGCGCATCCTGCTCGCCCGGCACGGGCAGACGGAATGGTCCCTCAACGGCAGGCACACCGGCAGGACGGACATCCCGCTGCTCGACGCCGGACGCGAGGGGGCCAAGCTGCTCGGCGAGCGGCTGCACCGGGGGCCGTGGACGGACCTCCACGACGTGGAGGTCCGCACCAGCCCGCTCGTCCGCGCCGCCGAGACCTGCGAACTCGCGGGCTTCGGCGACCGCGCCGAGCCGTGGGACGCGCTGATGGAGTGGGACTACGGGGCGTACGAGGGGATGACGCCGGCCGAGATCAAGGCGGGCCGTCCGGACTGGTTCATCTGGCGCGACGGGGTGCCGGACGGCGAGAGCACCGCCGAGGTGGCGGCCCGGGCCGACACGATCGTGGAGTGGGCGCGGTCCGCCGACCGGGACGTCCTGGTCTTCGCCCACGGCCACATCCTGCGGGCGCTCGGCGCGCGGTGGCTGGGCGAGGACATCTCCTTCGGCGCGCGCATCTGGCTGGCCCCGACGTCGCTGTCCGTCCTGGGCTGGGCGTACGGCGCCCCGGCGATCCAGAAATGGAACGACACGGGGCACCTGGAGCGGTGAGCGGTGCCCCCTGCGGGGTGCGCGGTGCGTGTATTCCAGCCCGTCCGGCGTTGAGGACGGAAGCCCGCGCCCCGGTCCGGGATGACCGGTTCCGTCCTCAGACGCCGGACGGGCTGGGGCTTGCCGGGCAGGCGGGCACGTTCTGGTAGCGGTCCAGGAAGTCGCGTACCGCGGAAGTCGCCGTCGCCCGGGGCCCCAGGGCCCCCACCGTGTCGTGCAGTATCGCGCGGATGCGTGAGGACTGGACGTCCTCCAGCAGGTCCAGGACCGCGTGGCCGGCCGACGCCGCCTCCTCGGGGCGGCCCCCGCGGGCCAGGTCCCAGGTGAGCTCGGCGCGGTACAGCGCGAGGTTGCGGGTGAAGTGGGGGTCCTGGAGCCGGACCGCCCGCTCCGCGTGGCGCGCGGCCCGGGACCAGTCGCCGAGCGCGGCCCAGCACTGGGCCTCCAGCATCTCCAGCTCCGCCTCGCGGAAGAAGCTCATCCACTCCGGGTCCGCCCCCGACGCCCCTCGCGAGAACGCGGAGTGCGCCCGGCCGAGCGCCCGTTCGCAGCCCGTGCGGTCCCCGAGCCCCGCCCGGCCCCCCGCCTCCCGCAGCGCGAGCAGCGCCCGCAGCCGCGGCGAGCCCAGCGGCTCGGCGGCCCGCTGTCCGGCCTCCGCCGCCCGCACCGCCTCACGCGGCCGCCCCGTGTCGCGGGCCAGGAACGACACGTTGCAGAACGCGTGCGCCTCCAGCGCCGGGTCACCGGCGACCCGCGCGGTGGCCAGCGCCTCCGCGTAATGCGAACGGGCGTCCTCGAAGCGGCCCGAGTCATGGGCCAGCCAGCCCACGGAGATGGCCAGCTCACCGGCGCCGGAGTGCAGCCGGTCCGCCGTGGAGCGCCGGTTCACGGTGCCCGCGTCGAGCAGCGCGTACGCCGTTCGCAGGGGCTGCGAGGCGCGCCGGTAGAGCCAGTCGCCGCCGTGCCGGTCGTCCAGCACCCGGATCTGCCGCACCGCCCGCTCGACGGCGCTCACCTCCGTATCGCCGACCCGGCGTTGCAGGGGCAGGGCGGCGGCCGGGCCGCCGAGGCCCAGCCCCAGGGAGACGGCCGCCACCGCGGTGGTGCCGCTCGTCATGAACACGCGACGCAGCACGTCGCTCTCCTC
Organism: Streptomyces sp. SAS_281; assembly: GCF_052542855.1. NCBI lineage: Bacteria > Bacillati > Actinomycetota > Actinomycetes > Kitasatosporales > Streptomycetaceae > Streptomyces > Streptomyces sp. SAS_281. The sequence continues at coordinate 6,391 of NZ_JBMNDO010000093.1, read as the reverse complement.
GTCGTCGCCGCCGGGCTCCGGCGGCGGGGCAGTCGGGGGCGGGGCGGCCGAGGCGGGCCTGGCCGCCCGCCCGCGTACGGAAGCGCGGGGCGAGAAGCCCAGGTCCTCCAGGGTCGTCCCGGGGAACATGTGCAGGAAGACCCGCTCGTACGCGTAGTTGGGACAGCGGATCTCGCCGGACTCCACGCGTCCGATGTACCGGGCGTCGCACGCGACCTGCTCGCCGATCTCGCGAGCGGACCTGCGTACCGCGGCAGCGAACTCCCCGGCGGAGCGCGGGCCGCGCAGCCGCCGGAAGGCGAGGTTGGGAACTGCCCGTGTCGACACCATGGCATGGCCCTCTCGGTGCGAGCCGGGCGCTGTTTCCGGTGTCCCGGCGGAGCAAGAACGTACCGTCCGTGACGGGGTGCACACACAGCGTTTCCGGATGAACCGGGCATCTCGGCCGCGATCCGCCATGAACTGCCACCCTTTGCGGCGGTGTCGCACCGTAGCCCTTGACGCGGTCGGCGCGTTGGTCCTCACGGAGAGGGAGTACGGAGCGCGGCTCCGCCCCCGGCGATGAGAGGAGAGGTCCCTTGTTGCACACCGACCTGGCGGACGGCGGCACGGCGGCCGCCGGCGAACCCTGTGATCTGGTGACCGTGCCCGCCCGGCAGGGCCTGGAGGCCGTGGACATCCTGCGCCGGGGCGCGTCGCGGGACGTCGTGGGCCCGGTCATCCACGACGGAGCCTGCGACACCCTCGGGTTCCTGGTGCCGCCGGGCACCGCGCAGGGCTGGGACGTACCGGGCAGCGCCTGTACGCGGACCGACGGCCGGGGGCTGCGCATCCCCGCCGAGCCGCCGGTCTCCGGCAGCGGCTGGCTGCTGCCGCCCGCCGCGGACACCCCGGTCACCGACCCGGCCGTGCTGCGCGTCGCGCTCGACCAGGCGGCCCGGCTGATCGAGGCGGCCGACAACTGCCGCTGAGCAGGCCGCCGCCATCGCACCGATAATGGCCGGACGGCGGGCCGCGCGGATCGGCCCGTCCCGGACACGGTGAGCACGGGGCAGGGGCGAGAAGCAGTGGCACGTCGAGGAGCGGCCGGCGGCGACCGCAAGGGGCGCGCGGGCCGCGGAGCCCCGGAGGGCAACGTCTCCGAGCCCGTGGACGGCGGGCTCGCCGAACTCGTGCCCGACCGGGAGCGCCGGCGTGCCTGGACGCTGACGATCGACGGGGCCCCGCAGTCGCACGTCGACCTGGACGACCCCACGTACCTCTCCTTCGAGTACCAGCGCCGCATCGGCCACATCGCGGACCTCGTCGCCCCCGCCGGGCAGCCGCTGCACGTGGTGCACCTGGGCGGCGGGGCCTTCACGCTCGCCCGGTACATCGCCGCCACCCGCCCCCGGTCCACCCAGCAGGTCATCGAGGTGGACGCGGCGCTCGTGCAGCTGGTCCGCCGCGAGCTCCCGCTGGACCCGCAGGCCAGGATCAGGGTCAGGTCCATGGACGCCCGCGCGGGGCTGGGGAAGATCCAGGACGATTGGGCCGACCTCGTCATCGCGGACGTCTTCAGCGGCGCCCGCACCCCGGCGCACCTGACCACCACCGAGTTCCTCGCCGAGGTGCGCAGGGTCCTGAAGCCCGGCGGGAGTTACGTCGCCAACCTCGCGGACGGGCCGCCGCTGGCCCACCTGCGCGCCCAGATCGCCACCGCAGCCACGGTCTTCCCCGCACTCGCGCTCGCCGCCGACCCCACGGTGTGGCGGGGCCGCCGCTTCGGCAACGCCGTCCTGCTCGCCTCCGACACCGTGCCGGAGATCGGCCGGCTGACCCGCCGCGTCGCGACCGACCCGCACCCCGGTCGCGTCGAACACGGCCGCGCCCTCACGGACTTCACCGGCGGCGCGGCCCCGGTGCGTGACGCGGAGGCCCGCCCGTCACCGCCGCCACCCCCGGACGCGTTCCGCTGAGTTCTTCGCGTACGGGCGGCTTCTTCCCCGTACGGGCTACGAGTTGACGATGTCCACCTGGGGCGCGTGGTCGTTCCACGTGCAGAAGACGGAGACCGTGGTGCCGTCGTCCCGGGCGAAGTTGACCCGTATCCACGTCGTGTTGGACCACACCCGCATGGACCAGCCCGGTTCCGGGGTCGCCGAGACCAGCTCCGCCGAGGCGGCCCCGATCTCGAAGACGACCCGGCCGCCGTCGGTCGCGTAACTCCGCGCCTTCCCGGCCGCGGCGGTCGTCCCCGTCGCCGGACGCGGGGTGTTGGGCGCCGGGGTGGGGGGCGGGGACGGCTTACGGGAGGGCGGCGCGGGCGGCTTCGGGGCGGTGGTCCGGGGCTCGGGTGACGGCGAGGGGGCGGGGCGGTGCGTCGAGGAGGTCAGGCTCTCCGTGGTCGGCGGGGCCACCGGCACCGCGCGCGGCGGGTCGTACACCGTGCCGGCGAGCACGGCGTGGACACCCCACCAGGAGACCGTGACCGCCGCGCCGGTGGCGAGCGACCACGCCAGCGCGTGTACCAGAGCTCGTTGCATCATCAACATCCTGCACCACAGACCAGGTGGACATGACACCCGGGCAGATCGGATGGCGTACGGTGCCGCCCATGCCCAGTGTGCTCGTGGTCGAGGACGACCAGTTTGTACGTTCCGCCCTCATCCGGCACCTGACGGAGGCCGGTCACACCGTACGGAGTGTCGGCACCGCCCTCGAAGCGCTGCGCGAAGTCGCCCATTTCCGGTTCGATGTGGTCATTCTCGATCTCGGGCTGCCGGATCTCGACGGTTCCGAGGCCCTGAAGATGCTGCGCGGCATCACCGACGTGCCCGTCATCATCGCGACCGCCCGGGACGACGAGAGCGAGATCGTCCGGCTGCTCAACGACGGCGCCGACGATTACCTCACCAAGCCGTTCTCCGTGGAGCACCTGTCGGCCCGGATGGCCGCCGTGCTCCGCCGGGCCCGGGCCGCCGGAGGCGAGGCCCCGCCCCCGCGCGTCATCCAGGTCGGCGGACTCTGCGTCGACCCACTGCGACGGCAGGCCGAACTCGACGGCACCACGCTCGACCTCACCCGCCGCGAGTTCGACCTGCTGGCCTTCCTGGCCGGGCGCCCCGGCGTCGTCGTCCCCCGCCGGGAACTCCTCGCCGAGGTCTGGCAGCAGTCCTACGGCGACGACCAGACCATCGACGTCCACCTCTCCTGGCTGCGCCGCAAGCTGGGCGAGACCGCGGCCCGGCCGCGCTACCTGCACACCCTGCGCGGCGTCGGCGTGAAGCTCCAGCCCCCGGCGCCGGAGCGGCCGGCATGAGATGGGCGCTGGTCAAGGTCTGCCTGGCCGTCACCGCCATGGTCGTCATCGCCTTCGCCGTTCCCCTGGGGCTCGTCGTCAAGGAGATGGCCCGCGACCGCGCGTTCTCCGACGCCGAACGGCAGGCCGCGACGATCGGCCCCACGCTGTCCATCACCACGGACCGGACCCAGCTGGAGAAGGCCGTCCTCACCACCGAACCGGGCGCGGCGGGACGGATGGCCGTCCACATCCCGGCCTCCGGCGAACCCGACGGCATCGCGGCCGACATCGGCAAGGGCCGCGCCACCCCCGAGGAGCTGGAGACCGTCCGCGTCTCGGGCCGCGCCACGATCACCGGGGTCACCGGCGGCTCGGTGCTGCTCCAGCCGACCGCGGTGGGGCCCAGGGACATCGCGGTGGTCGAGGTGTTCGTCCCCGAGGCCGCCGTGTCCCACGGGGTCACCACGGCCTGGCTGATGCTGGCGGGCGTCGGCATCGCGCTGATCGTCGGCTCGGTCGCCGTGGCCGACCGCCTCGGCATCCGCATGGTCGAGCCCGCACGGCGTCTCGCGGGCGCCGCCCACGACCTGGGGGAGGGGCGCCTCGGCACCCGCGTCCCCGAGGAGGGCCCGGACGAACTGCGATCCGCCGCCGTCGCGTTCAACTCCATGGCCGACCAGGTCGTCCAGCTCCTCGCCAACGAACGCGAACTGGCCGCCGACCTCTCGCACCGGCTGCGCACCCCGCTCACCGTCCTCCGGCTGAACGCCGCCTCGCTCGGCGAGGGACCCGCGGCCGAGCAGACCCGGGCGGCCGTCGAACAGCTGGAGCGCGAGGTGGACACGATCATCCGGACCGCCCGCGAGCAGCGCCCGCAGACCCAGCCGGGCGGACCCGGTGCCGGGTGCGACGCCTCCGAGGTGATCCGCGAGCGGATGGCCTTCTGGTCAGCACTGGCCGAGGACGAGGGCCGCGAGGTGCGGCTCGCCGGGGTGGACCGTACGGTGCGCATCCCGGTCGCCCGGCCCGAACTGGCGGCCGCGCTCGACGCGTTGCTCGGCAACGTGTTCCGGCACACCCCGGAGGGCACCGCCTTCGCGGTCGACGTGCACCACAGCGGTGACGCGGTGATCGTGCTGGTCTCGGACGCGGGCGGCGGAATCGCCGACCCCAAGGCGGCCCTGGCGCGCGGCGGGGCCCGGGACGCGGTGGGCTCGACCGGACTCGGGCTCGACATCGTGCGACGGGTCGCCGAGTCCACCGGCGGCGACGTGCGCATCGGCCGCTCGGTGCTGGGCGGCACGGAGGTCCGGGTCTGGATCGGGCTCGACGGACAGCGCCCGCGGGGCGGCGGGCGGGGCCACCGGGTGGGGCGTCGGCGACGGCGCCTCAGGGGTGCGTCCCGCCCGAACCTTTAGCGCGGCCGATGCGCTCCTTAAGGCAGTCCTAAGAACCTCGGCCCCGGCCCGGCTCGCCCCATTTGCCCGTTCCGCAGCCGCTAGCGTGCTCCCGCATCCCCACTCCCGTACGACGAGGCAGGCACGCGATGGGCACCAGTACGCACCGGCGCACGATGGGCACCAGGACCAAGGTGATCGGCTCGGTCGTCGCGGCCGCGGTGATCGGAGGGACGGTGTTCGCCCTCACCGGCACGGCGCAGGCATCGTCGGTCGGCGCCGCGTACACCCGTACCAGCGGCTGGACCGGTGGCTACACCGGGCAGTACGTCGTCACCAACGACACCGCCTCGGCGAAGTCCGGCTGGACGCTGGAATTCGACCTCCCGGCGGGCACGGAGCTCAGCTCGCTGTGGAACGGCGACCACACCGTCAGCGGGAACCACGTCACCGTCCGCCCCGCGAGCTGGAACAAGCAGCTGGCCGCCGGGCAGTCCGTCACCGTCGGCTTCGTCGCCGCGTCCGACGGCACGGCAGCCGACCCCACCGGCTGCCTGATCGACGGCGCCACGTGCTCCGTCGACCCCGGCGCCACCCCCGAACCCAGCGGACGCCCCACCGAGTCCGCGACCCCGACAGCCACCCCCACCGAGAAGCCCACCCACACGGCGACCCCGACGCCGACGCCCACCCCCACGAAGACCGACGGCGGCGGTGGCACCGCGAGCGGGGCCCGCTTCGCCCCGTACGTGGACACCTCGCTCTACCCCGCGTACGACCTGGTCGACACCGCGAACAGGACCGGGGTCAAGCAGTTCAACCTCGCCTTCATCACCTCCGGCGGCAGCTGCGCCCCGCTCTGGGGCGGGGTCACCGGCCTCGGTGACGACCACGTCGCCTCCCGGATCGGCGCCCTGCGCGCGGCCGGCGGCGACGTCCGGGTCTCCTTCGGCGGGGCCGCCGGCTCCGAACTGGCCCTGCGCTGCACCTCGGCGGCCGACCTCGCCGCCGCGTACGGCAAGGTGGTCGACACGTACAAGCTGACCAAGGTCGACTTCGACATCGAGGGCGGCGCGCTCCCCGACACCGCCGCCAACACCCGCCGTTCGCAGGCCGTCGCGCAGCTCCAGAAGGCGCACCCCGGCCTGGACGTGTCCTTCACGCTGCCCGTGATGCCCGAGGGCCTCACCCAGCCCGGCGTCGACCTGATCGCGGACGCGAAGAAGAACGGCGTGGACGTCGGTGCCGTCAACATCATGGCGATGGACTACGGCGCCTCCTACAGCGGCGACATGGGCACCTACGCCGTCCAGGCCGCCACCGCCACGCAGGCCCAGATCAAGGGCGTGCTCGGACTCTCCGACGCCGAGGCGTGGAAGACCGTCGCCGTCACCCCGATGATCGGCGTCAACGACGTCAGCACCGAGGTCTTCAAGGTCGAGGACGCCACCCAGCTCGTCGCCTTCGCGAAGGAGAAGGGTCTCGCCTGGCTCGCGATGTGGTCGGGCACCCGGGACAAGGAGTGCGCGGGCGGCACCAAGCCCACCGCGGACGCCTCGTGCAGCTCGATCGCCCAGGAACCGCTCGCCTTCACCAAGGCGTTCGGCGCGTACAAGTAGGACCACGCGGGTGCCTGCGAGGACCGCACGCAGGACCATCCCTCCCCCCGCGCACCCCGGCCCGGCCCCCTTCCCCCCACCCCGGCCGGGGT